>JAHEEB010000617.1 GCA_024640925.1 Bacteroidota bacterium
ACGGATTTGGTATATAGTGAGGGAGATGCACTTAAAATAAAAGCAAAGCTTGATTTAATGGATAAAACCGGGAATATTTGTTGGGGCTATAAGATAAGAGCGGGTGGAAAAAGCAAAACACTTGATGTTGATGCAATTATGAAAGCAAATTTTTTGAGTTTTTATGTAAAAACAATAACGGAGTTTTCTATAATTGACATTAGTTTGAAAGATTCTACAGAAACGGAAACGAATAATGAGCAGGAAACAAATCCAAAAGTATTCGCAACAATATACAAGTCAAAAGAACCGGAATTTATTATGCAGGATGGGAGTATTCCTTTGATTAAATATGAACGGTTGTCGGGCAACATAGATAAAATATCCATACCAATTGATTATTTGGTTAAAACAACTTCTCAGCGGAGGGTAAATTTAAACTATTTAAACTATATCATTTTTGCTTTTACTCCCAGAAAAGCAAAAATAAACTACCAATTTTATTTAGATCATATTTCATTTGAAAACTGATTGGACAAATCGGAAGATTATCTTTTGAGATTTGTTACTTGGCGAGAAAAATAGGATCAAAAATGGCATTGTTAATTACTTGAAGCCCAATTACAAAAATCAATGTCAAAACAAAACCGATTGATAATTTGCCTATAATTTTATAATTTGGTTTGGATTTAATTATCCAAATTACAATCCCTGAAACAAATAAGATTAAAAAAATCCAGTCAAGAGAATGACCAGAATATCTGAATCCTAATGCAGATTGTGCTTCTTGAAACTCTGTTGCATCATGTCCCCGACCAATCAGTAAAAATCTAAATGTATACATTCCTGGTGTTACAATTGCACCGGCAAGTATGGCTGAATTAAATCTATAGGTTTTATTTATTAAGTATAAAAATACAACTATTAGCAAAACCAAAATGGAACCAATTATTCCACCAAGTGAAATGTTTTGTTTCATATCCATAGACACAGCATTAGAAATATACTCTTTTGCCGGTGTCGGAACTGCCCAATATCCATGTATCCATGCAGGTATACAATGTCCAAACTCATGAACATAAACAGAGAAAAATATTGTCGCAAAATAAATTGTCCAAATCTTAAATTCAATTTTGTTTTTTGTCATTATCTAAATATAATTTTGTTTCTGTTCATAATCTGTCGTATTTAAGTGTATGTTGCTCTTTGTGGAATTTAAAGTATTTTTTAAAAAGTTAGAATTTGTCAACAACAGGAATTTAATTCCATATGGAAACAGTTCTTTTCGTATGGCAGTACTTTCATTTTTAATGTACAATATATATCATTACATAATAAAAACGCTAATTAATTAGAAAATTTCTCAAAACTCACCTGATTCTAAAGGGGAAAATTTTTTTGACATATGTCAAATTACTCTGTCATCCTATTTGAACACCTTTGTCTTGAAAAAACAATTGATGTTTAGAAGAAAACCAGTCCGAAAATTAACTTCTGTTTACCGCCAAAAACCAACATTTTGCCGAATGGTTTTTCTATATTGTTTATTCAATTTGTATTTTAATCATTTATTTCAGCAACTTTAAAAACAATATTTTGTCAGTGAGAAGATAGAAGTTAATTGTTTATGTTTCGAATAGAATATTTTACATCTGTTAAAGAAATTCCGGTTTCTATCTGGGAAGGTTTTTCAAAGAGAGTAGCTGTCGGGCTTGAAATAGGTCATTTACAAGCTATTGAGGTTTCACACATCAATGATATTCATCCTTATTATATAATTGGATATCGGGAAGAAGAACCGGTGGGGATTGCATATGGTTTTTCAATTAATGTGGATCTGGCCAGAATGTCAAATAGTTATCCACCAGAGGTTCTTTCAACAGTGAAAACATGGACGCCTGATTTTATGAATGTACGAATTGTTGAGGTGGGCCATATAGCATCAGTTGGCTCTACCATTGAGGTTTTACAACCATACCTTACGGAATTTCTCCAGGCATTTTCCAATAAAGTCGACGAAATTGCAAAGCTTGAAAACGCTGATTTGTGTATCATTCGAGACATTGCAGCTGCCATCTATTCTGAATTTTGTGTGTTGGAGAAATATGGCTTCAAGCCTGCTATGGGTTTTCCTATTGCCCGTATGTCGCTGAAGTGGAAAAACTTTGATGAGTACCTGTCATCTCTCAAAGCAAAGAAACGAAGCAATATCCTGAAGAAACATTCAAAATTAAAGTCACCTGAGATTACAGTAGAAATTATTGAAGATTATGCTCCTTATTCGGAGCGTCTTGCTGAATTATGGACAAATGTTGCCAAACGCCAGAACGGTTACGAGCATGAGCAATTAACGCCTGCATACTTCAAGGCAATGTCTCAGTACCTTAATGGAAGGAGTCATGTGTTAGCTATCAAACAGAATGAGAAAATTGTTGCTTACGGACTTAATCTGGTTGGTGATGAAGAATTCTTTGGTGTAGCTGAAGGTCTGGATTACGAAGTCCGTGATTTGTATGACTTGTATGCTAACAATATCTTTGAAGGAATTCGTGTTGCTTGTGAACTGGGGAAGAAAACATTTAACATTGGTATTACTGCATATGACTTTAAAACCTCCATTGGAGCAGAACTTGAACCTACCATCTATTTTGTTAAGTCATTTAAAAGCACCAATTACAGCGCTGTCTATGCCGATCTGATTCAAAAAAATATCAAACAACCCGAGAACTACCATCGGGTGTTTAGTGACAGTAGTATTTTATTTCGGAAACAACTTAAAGAAACAAAAACTGTACTAAACGGTCCAAACAATCCACTGGATCCTTTTGCAAAACACCTTCGTTATATTCGCGTCGATACAGCTCGTTCGGTAGATCTTTACACATATTGTCCGGTTTTTGAAAGTGCCCAGGAACCAGTTATCAGGCATATGGGGCGCGATGTTATTATGCTTGGAACAAATTCATACCTGGGACTAGCTACTCATCCAAAAGTCAGGGATGCGGCACATGAAGCCCTTGATAAATACGGTAGTGGTTGTTCGGGGTCACCTTTGCTGAATGGAACACTTGATCTTCATATGCAGCTTGCAAGTGAACTAGCCCGGTTTATACACAAACAAGATGCTCTCCTTTTTTCAACCGGATACCAGACCAATGTTGGAGTCGTCTCTGCTTTAGTGAACCGCGATGATGTTCTTATTATGGACGAACGCAATCATGCAAGCCTGGTAGATGGCGCCAGATTATCGCGTGCTACTCTTGTGCGCTATAAACATAACAATATAGAATCTCTTGAGGCAATATTGAAAAAATATTCCGACAGGCCCAAACTGGTGGTTTCTGATTCACTTTTCAGTATGGAAGGTACAATGCTCAATTTACCTAAAATGGTTCAATTGGTTAAGCAATACCATGCCCGCCTTATGTTGGACGAGTCTCATGCTATTGGAGTCATAGGTCCTAACGGACGAGGTGTTGCAGAACATTACGGTCTGACAGATGAGGTTGATATAATTATGGGAACTTTCAGCAAGTCATTTGCTTCCATAGGCGGGTTCGTAGCCGGCGAACACAAAATTCTCGATACACTCAGACATACATCCCGATCCCACATATTTTCAGCAAGTCTTCCTCCATCAACTGTGGCTGTGGTGTTGGCTGCGATAAAAATAATAGAAGAGGAGCCCGAACGCAGAACAAATCTGCTTAAAAACGCTAAATTTTTTGCAGAAGGTCTTAGAGCATTGGATTATAAGGTATGTCATCATGGAAGCGCCATTATACCTGTGTTTTGTGGACATGAGCTTATTACCATAGCAGCATTTCACAAATTATTTGACGAAGGTGTATTTGT
>JAHEEB010000618.1 GCA_024640925.1 Bacteroidota bacterium
TTTTAATCTTTAAGAGCGGATGCAGGAGAAAGGGAACAACTCAGAGAACGGTTTGTTGGGAAAGTCGTTTAAATTAGGCGATTTGGCATTTCGATCATTCTTTGAGAAAAGTAATGCGGTTTTTCTTGTTATTGATCCGGATAAGAAAAAAATTATTGAAGCGAATAAAGCTGCTCTTCAATTTTATGGCTATTCTCCTGAAGAGTTTTTTTCTATTGATCTGAATGAATCTCTTGTTGGTTTTAATGAAATTATCAATGAATTAACAAAAGGAGAATTAACCCCAACGAAGAGTTTTTTTATACAAAAACAACATCTTAAAAATGATATAATTCGTGATGTTGAGATTTATCCTACATTGTTAAAAACCAATGGCAGTAATCTTATATATCTTATAATTCAGGATATTACTTCAAGAAAAAGAGCCATTGAAGCATTAAAGGAAAGTGAAACAAAAAAGCTGGCCCTTTTAAAATTGATTCCGGATCTCATTCTTGTTTTTAACTCAAAATTAGAGATTACAGATATCTATACAGACCATCCTGATCGATTATCGATTGAACCTCAGAAATTGCTTGGCAAAAAATGTCAATATTTATTTCCAGAAGGGATGTGCTCTGTTCTCGAAGAAAAAATAAAAAAAACGAAGGAAACCCGTGATATTCAATGGTTCGAATATAGATATAAGAACTGGCACAATCACTATGTTTATGAAGAAATACGGATTATTTCGGGTGGTGAAGATGAAACTCTGGTTATAATTCGTGATATCACTCATCAAAAATCGAACGAGTTAGAGCTCAAAAGAGCTTGGGAGGAAGCAAATGAAGCTAATAGAGTAAAAAGTATTTTTCTGGCTAATATATCTCACGAAATACGGACACCTATAAACGCCATACTTGGCTTTAGTGAACTCCTGGAAGAGGAGTTAAAAGAATCGGAACAAATAAAATATGTTGAGTCGATAAAATCGAGCAGCAAGACCTTGATGAACCTAATCAACGATTTGCTTGATTTATCTAAGATTGAAGCCGGGAAAATGACCATTCGTAACGAAGATGTTGATATAAGGTTCTTGCTTACTGAAATTGAGAATATTTTCTCGATTAAACTGAGGGAAAAAGGTCTTGTTTTTAAAATAGATATAAACGAGACAGTTCCACAAATTGTCCGCATTGATGAAATGCGCTTGCGACAGATATTTCTGAATGTAGTTGGCAATGCTATTAAATTTACCGAGAAAGGAAGGATTTCGGTTATTGTCAGAGCATTTAATTTAAGAAAAATAGATTCAAACAATTATATCGACTTAAAAATAGAAATTCTTGATACAGGTATAGGTATTGATGAAAAAAATATTGAGAGTATTTTCGATGCTTTCAAACAAACAGATGATTTGGATAACAGAAAATATGGTGGAACAGGGCTTGGTTTGGCAATAACAAAACGACTTGTTGGCCTATTAAATGGAACTATTGAAGTAAAAAGTAAGCATAGTGTAGGTAGTCAGTTTACAATCGCTTTTTTTAATGTGGAAGTTCAAACGGAAACCTTTGTCACACAATCAAAGGAACATGTTTTTAAGATAGGTTACATTCGATTTAAACCGGCAACCGTTTTAATAGCCGATGATGCTAGAACTAACAGAGATTTGCTGAAGGGGGTTTTCAAAGGAGGAGAAGTTATTATACATGAAGCTAAAAATGGTTCAGAAGCAATTGATATCATAAAAAAATATAAACCCAATGTTGCTATGCTTGATATGAGGATGCCTCTTATTGATGGTCTTGAGGTAGCCAAATTTATAAAAACGTCAGAGATATTTAGTTCGATAAGAACAATTGGTATATCAGCTATGCCAGAAAACTATATGAATGATGAGCGTTAT
This sequence comes from Bacteroidota bacterium, assembly GCA_024640925.1. Lineage (GTDB taxonomy): Bacteria > Bacteroidota > Bacteroidia > Bacteroidales > UBA10428 > UBA10428. Next base: position 1,889 of record JAHEEB010000618.1, read on the forward strand.
AAATTTCTTGATGATTTTGTGTCCAAACCAATAAATATTAGCGAATTATTAAAGAAATTATCTGTTTTTTTACCTTATGAGTACACCAAAGGAACTGAAAAAAATAAAAATGAAGGTCATAAAATTGGTGAGATTATTAAAAGAGAAGACTGGCTTATAATTGAAAAAGAACTGGATGATAAACTTACAAGTATTTCTAACACTTCATCTTTTATCGATTATGAAAACTTTGCTGTGTTGCTTATAAATACCGGACGCAGACATACTATTGAAGGACTCATTACTATTGGAAATTCAATCTTTGAAGCAGCAAGAAGTTTTGATCTTGAAACGATATTAACTCAACTGAATGAATATAAGATAATTATGAAGAATATAAAGAGTGAAAAATAATGAGTATTCAATCACAAGAAAGGAAAGACTCAGTCTTAATAGTTGATGATGTTGCAAAAAACATTCAACTTGTTGCAAATATCCTTACCAAAGCTGGTTATCAGATTAGCTTTGCCCTTGATGGAAATATGGCAATTGAACATGCATCGAAAGAGTCCTTTGACTTAATATTATTAGATATAATGATGCCGGGGATAGATGGCTATGAAGTATGTCAAAAACTTAAAGAAAACTCTGCAACTGCAGAAATTCCTATAATTTTTTTGACGGCACGTACCGATGATGAGTCTATTGCTAAAGGTTTTGAGCTTGGAGGAGTAGATTACATTACAAAACCATTTAATCCACGGGAATTGCTGGCAAGAGTACGAACACATATACGATTGAGACAACGTGAGATGGAACTAAAAAGCCTGAATCATACAAAAGATACTTTTCTTTCCATTATCGGACATGATTTGAAAACTCCTGTTGCAAATATTGTGTCAATTGGTGATATTCTTATTCAGGGAGATATTGAATTAGGATGGGCAGAGAAGAAAGAATTACTGAATGATGTTACAGAATCGGGCAGGCAAGCAATCTGGTTGTTAGAAAATTTACTGTCATGGACACGCATTCAGACCGGTAAAATTTCTAATAATCCCGAAAAAATTGTGTTAAAAAGCCTGATTGAACGAAACGTAGGCTTTATATTGCCATATTCTACCCGAAAAAATATAGATATAAAAACAGAATGTAGCGAAGATATAATACTAAATGCAGACTTAAATATTCTGAACACAATTCTTCGAAACCTGTTATCGAATGCAGTGAAATTTACCCGTTTAGATGGTTCCATAATGGTCCATGGTGATAAAACCGATATGAAAACAGTTAAGTTATATGTTTCAGATAATGGAGTGGGAATAGAAAAAAACCGGATACATAAATTGTTTAAATTAATTGGTCAGTCATCAACTTTTGGTACACAAAACGAAAAAGGAAGCGGACTTGGATTGGTATTGGTAAAAGATTTAGCTGATATTATCGGAGCAAGTATTGAAGTTGAAAGCACGGAAGGTCAAGGAACTAAGTTTACTTTAACCTTTGCAATCCAAGATTATTTTAAGAAATAAAAAAACATAGTGAAACAGTTTTAAATAAAATTTTTATATTTGCACTCCCGTTTGGGTCCTGTAGCTTAACTGAATAGAGCATCTGACTACGGATCAGAAGGTTGGGGGTTTGAATCCCTCCAGGATCACCAAATTTTAAGGGATAACAAGCTATAAACAAGCAAGTTAACCCTTAATTTTTTAGGCTTTGTCCCCTCATTTGTCCCCTAGATACTTAATATTGAACTTTATTATTAAGTCTTTTAGCTCTTTGTTTTCTTTGCTTAACCTTTCGTTTTCACTCTTCAGATTATCTATATCAACATCTAAATGTATTGATTTTTTCTTTGCTATCTCATAAGGTAAAAAAAGATAGTTTATAGATACTTTCAATTCATTACATATATTAACGATGTTTCTGGCTGTCATTCCATTGTCTTTAATAGATTTACGT
>JAHEEB010000075.1 GCA_024640925.1 Bacteroidota bacterium
TAGTGTGGGTACTCCACGAATCTGGTACTGGTTTGCTAATTCGTTGTTTTGATCCACATCGATTTTTATAACCCTGATTTTTTGACCCATCTCAATAGCTACTTCCTTTAGAACAGGTGACTGAACTTTACATGGGGCACACCATTCGGCATAGAAATCAACTAAAACAGGCCGTGAGTCTTTTATTATAGTTTCAAAATTACCTTTCATAGTTTATGCAGTTTGAATTTGATTTAAAAGAAAATCTTTTGATTTAATTCCTACAAACCGTTTTACCTCTGTTCCATTCTTTAATAAAACCATTGTTGGAATATTGCGAACATTATATTTTTTCGCCAGGGACTGATAATGCTCAATATTAACTTTACCAACACGAGCATTTCCCGACAGCTCCTCAGCAACCTCGTTTAAGATTGGGGCCATCATTCTGCATGGCGCGCACCAACTTGCCCAGAAATCGATTAGTACAACCTTGTTTTTTATTTGATGCTGAAAATTTGAATCACTAAGCGTTAAAATCTTCTCATTGTCTGTTACCATTGGAATGTTTTTCATTCTTGCCTTGGCAGTAAATAAGATAATTCCAAAGGCTACTATGACCAGACCTACTATTACCATTGCTGTTTGCATTTTTGTTTTTTTAATGATGTTAAATTTTTTATCAGGCCTTTATGGGTGCTACAAATTCGGTTTCAAGAATTGCTGTAATTTGTTGTTTTGTCTGAATACTTGAGGTTGCTTTCACTACCATACCATTTTTATAATAAATGGTAAAAGGAATCCCCATAAATCCCCGAACTTCGGGTAACTCCCTTATTACATGCGATTCGGGATTATCGAACTCCATATCGTAAAATTTAATATTCGTGTACTCATGTTGTAGCCCTTCTACATGATGGTAAACAGGGATACACATAGGTCCCATACGGCCGCATATAACAACTACATTTTCATTCTCACTGATAATCCTTTCATGGTCAGCTGCTGTTTCAATATGTTTTAAATTTGTGTACAACATGTCTTTTTTGTTTTTTATTTCTGAAACAAAGTTATCTTACAAGGAGTTATGAATAAAGAAAATTGTTGTTTAGCGCGACAACTTACGAATTGAAACAGGACAACTTTTTTATTGATTTGGATTAACTTTGAGATTCTTCAATCGAAAAGATACATGAAAACTATTCTTGAAGCCGACAACGATTTTATCTGTGATATTCAGGCTCCTTGCTTTCAGATGCTTTCTGAACAGGAAGTAGAGTTAGTAAGAGCAAGCAAAACACAGGTGCTTTTTCGTAAAGGCGATAACCTTACCAAACAGGGAGCTTTTGCTTCATATATACTTTTTGTAATTAACGGACTTGCCAAACAATATATCGAAGGAGACAATACGAAGAATTATAATCTTCGGATTATCAAACCTGGCGAATTTGTTGGACTTTCAGCAGTCTTCACCAAAAACACATTTAACTACTCATCTATAGCGCTCACCGATTGTCAGGTTTTTCTTATAGAAAAGGATACGATTGCCAATGTTGTTAAGCAAAACGGAATGTTTGGTTTTACTATTATAAAGAGGTATTGCGAGCAAAATGCCAATCTTTTTGATACTTTACGAAATGTATTATACAAACAGATGAATGGCCGAATTGCAGACACTCTGCTTTATATCGATGGTTTAAAAACCGAAAATGCCGAAGTGTTTCAGCTGCTCTCAAGAAAAGATATTGCCGACTTTGCCGGAATCTCTACTGAAAGTGCCGTAAAGTTATTGAAAAGCTTTGAACGGGACGGATTGATTGAGCTTAATGAAAAAGACATATTAATTTTAAATTCTAATGCTTTGCTTGAGATAAGCAAAAGAGGATGACAAGTTTCAAAAAAAGTGTGACCTGTCAGTTTGAAAGCCGAATTATGTTTTTAGCACCCTCCTGCAGGCTTCTTCTTTTTTGGTGTTGTCTTTATTACTGGTTTTGGAGAATTGGTTAATGGGGTGTTCGCGGGTTGTATCGTTGTTGTACTTCCACCTAAAGCACTACTTGCTGCCTTTCTGAAATCGTATTTTGCAAATTCTTCGTCAGAGCTGGTGGAGGCTGGTTCTGTTGGATTTAATATAACCTCGAACCAATAATTCAAGCCACCTTCCAGTACATAATTGTTCTTGTAGCCCAATTGTCGTGTTATCATCCAGGCTTCATTGGCAGTTATAGTGCCATTGGAATAAAATACGTTCATTTTTGTGTCCTGATCCAGTATTTCAACATATTGTTCGGCCAGCAAATCTGTAATGGGTATATTCATTGCTCCCTGCAAACTGAACTTTTCGTATTCATCCTGACTCCTTACGTCAATTAAAAGAAGGGTAGGATCGTTTTTCACAATCATATCAGCAACTGTTTCAGGTGAGATATATTGAGAACGTGTATTAGCTTCTGATAGCAGCTGTTCTGCTGTTAGTTTATAAGGTTTTGTCTTATTTTGAGGAACAGCGGCTATTATCAATCCTAGAGGAATGATAAATATGGCAAGTATTATTCTCGGGTTCATACTCATTTTACGTTTAATTTCTTAATCTGCTTATCTAATAAATATTCAATATTCCTCCCGGGGGAATTTCTTTTCTGCCCAGTCAGCAACCCAAAACATTGCTAAGGCAACAAGAATTAATAAAAGAGCAAAAACACCATCGCTCAATCCTAGCGATTTACTTATCTTAGGCGAGCCCAAATCCTGAGCCCAGTATAGTTTCTCCCAAATTGGGTAGCCACCGCCAAATATTGCAACCCCAATAAATAATCCAACAATAAACACCATACCATCGACTTTACCAATGGAAGCACCACAAAAGCTAGTGCCCGGGCAATAACCACCCATAATAAATCCTGCCCCCATAACTACTCCCCCCAGTATTGCAGAAGATAAGTAAGTGGGATTAATATATACCAAACCTAAATCGACCCATCCAAAAAGGCTAAAAAACAGAAGTCCTAACATAGCTGTAATAGCACCTGTAAAAAAGACTTTTAATACAACCATGTCATATCCATAAAACACACCTGCTAATTTCCGGCTCGAAGAAAAACCGCTTTGTTCCAACACAAAACCAAAACCAATGCCGATGATAAAAGCAAGAAATAAGTTGGTGTTTTCCGATATTATTTCATTTACTGCTAATGGTCCCATACTATTTTGAATAAAGTTAAATCCAATTTTTTCTAAAGAAATATGCTAAAGCGAAGGCTGTTCCGAAAATTGCCATCATGGTAATAAAACCACCCAAAGACAAAACAGCCATACCACTTAAAGCCGAACCACTGGTACAACCACGACCGAGTTGAGAGCCCCAACCAAATAATACTCCACCTATTAGTGCCATTATTAATCTCTTTCGCGATGTAATTTTTGGAGAATGTTCAACTTTAAATTTCAATCTGCCAGCTATAGCACCTGAAAGAAAACCACCAACTAGCACTCCCAGCATTTCAAACACCAGCCAGTTTTTCATCGGATTACCAGTATGTTTTTCTGTATATTCTTTTATAAAACCAGAAGTCTGCGCAGAAGATGGTGATATTATAGTTGTTGCCGTAACAATACAGCTTTTGATGGCACCACTGGCACCTAAACCCCTGCCAGATATAAAATTTGCAGAAAGCAAGACCAGTCCGAGTAAAACACCACCCAAATATGGGTTTAAGTATTTTTTTGGTTTCATATCTATCGTTAAGTATTAAATTTCGTATTCATTAATATAGCCATCGGCTTACCTGTCCGGCATAAACAATTATAAAACGAAGCATGATACTGCCAAATAAAATCAACAAAGATGATATCAATACAGGTATATGAAATTTACGTAATTCTAAAAACTCCAATAAGGCAGGAATAACAAGCCCCAAAGCAACTACAAATATCCAAAAAGCCATAGTGTAGGGACCACCAAGAAACAATTTGGCTGCATCTATTTGTACCTGTGTGCTTGCCATAAATCCCATAAACATGTGAATGATCAGAAAGACTTCTATTCCAATTAGTATCAGGTCAATTTGAGCAAATCGTTTTTTCTCAACAGCCGATTTAGACAAAAGCATTATTGTTGCTGCTCCTGCCGATAAACCTGAAGTGAGGAATAAGGGCCCCAGAATTGAAGTATTCCAGAGTGGACGGGCATTGAACGCTGATAAAAGTATGCCGGTATATATGCCCAGAATAACAGAAAAAATCAACATAATCCAGGCGATGGTTTTTTTATAACCTATTAGAAATACTTCTAATAATTTAATCCATGTATATTTCCAGTCCCAATTTGGAAAAAATTCCCTGATATAAAGGGCAGCCCAAATAAAAGAAACGGGAGTAATAACCATTAAAGTCCAGGCTCCCCAAGACATGGGCGATTGTAATTTTATATTTGTATATAATTGCCAGAAATACAATTTATGCCGGAGATCTATGAAAAGGGCCAATAATCCTAAGATTAAAAGAAATGGAACAATTACAGGAGCTTTCTTAACCGCTGCTGGATACTCGTTTTCTTTTCCATTGATAAAAAACAAGGCAGTAAAAAATAAGATTCCGGCAGCAAGTCCTCCAAGAAAAAGGTAGAGTGGAATTTGCCAATGCCAGATATTTAATTGCGGGTCAACCAGGTGGTTCATTCGTCCGCTGACTATTAATTCTTCTTTCATTTGCAGTTCGAACCTTTAAATTATGAAATATAATTGTGGATTAGTACCTGCTTCGGGAATCAGTGTTTTGTATTTTCTTCTTTTCAAAATCATAGAAACCTTGCTGTTAGGGTCGTCTAAATCGCCAAAATAAATACATTTGGTAGGACATACTGAAGCACAAGCTGTATCCAGGCCGTTTTTTACACGATGAATACAAAAAGTACACTTATCAACATATCCATCGGGATGCGGGTATCTTGCATCATATGGACACGAAGCAATACAGGCACCACAACCGATGCATTCCTTTGATTCAACCAGTACTATTCCTCCATCGCTATAATGACTTGCTCCGGTTGGGCAACACCGCACACATGGAGAATTCTTGCAATGGTTGCAACGTTCAGAGCGGATTTCAATCTCAAGTTGGGGATAGGTTCCTGCCATCACTTCAACAACCCATTCACGACAATAACCTATGGGAACATTGTTTTCTGTCTGGCAAGCAACAACACAATCGCTGCAACCCACACATTTTTTAGTGTCAACGGCCATTGCATATCTCATTAGATTGCCTCCTTTTCCGTTTTTTTTGTAATAAAGGTTACAAAGTTTCCACGCATACCAGTGCCACCCATAATCGGATCAATCAGAACTTTTGATATAAGCTGAGTGTCGCTTGCCCCCTTACCAAAACAACGTTTCATCTGTTTTTGGGCATGACCGAAACCATGGACCATATAAACCGAATCCCATCGGATTCTCTCTGTAACCCGTATTTTTATAGGGAACTCGGATTCAATACCATCCTGGTTTTTAAGCCAGATATATTGATCATTATTCAACCCCCATTCCTTAGCCACTTTTGGGTTAACCCATACAGTATTTTCATCCATAATATCGGTTAAATTTGGATTATTAGCAGTTCTACTGAAGGTATGCATTGGTGCGCGACCATAAATCAACCGATAGAAACCCTCTGGTGGCTCCTCGTGGGGTGTATATAGTGGTAGGGGATCAAATCCTGATTGTTCAAAATAAGTTGAATAAAGCTCTATTTTTCCCGATTCAGTTGGAAATTCGACATTTTCGCCTTCAGTTATATATATATCATCTGCTTCTCTTTCATAAGTTTTAACCCCAAGTTTTGACATCTCCTCAAGAGAGGTTCCTATTTTTTTAAGTTGCCAATCAAGAAGACTTTCTTGGTTTTCAAAAGGAAAATATGCTTGCAATCCCAATTTTTTAGATAATTCACGGGCTATCCAATATCCAGGTTTTGTGTTATACATTGGTTCCGATGCAGGCATACGCAAAGCTATGGCAGGTTTGCGATGGGGACTGACACGGATATTATCGAATCTTTCAAGATAGGTGCATTCAGGAAGAACAACATCAGCCCAGCCTGTAATCTCCATGGGCATTGTATCGATAACAACAAGCAATTCAATATTTTGAATGGCTTTCAATGTATTCGCCTGATTTGGAATGGTATTTATAAGATTTGTTCCATTGACAATCCATCCTTTAATTGTAAAAACAGGATTATTTTCAGGAATAGATGCATCTATTAATACATTTGAAACCGTTAAACTGGCTAAACTATATTTACCAGGGAAAGCATCCTGCCAAGTTTTTGCAGGTTTAGGAAAGGAAGGAAGTGCGTATGAAGGTATGTTTGCTTTTGAAGGTCGGTAAAAACCGCCTCGGCGGCCCCAAGAACCCAACAGCGCATTTAAAATAGCTATAGCTCGTATGCGTTGAGTATCATCGCCATACCACGTAACGTGCCTGCCCGGGTGTATAATGACTGCCGGAGATGCGTTGGCCATTTCCTTTGCTGTTTTCCGTATTAAACCAGGTTCAATGGTTGTTATTCCATAAGCCCATTCGGGAGTATTTTCCTTTACGTGCTCCTTAAGTTTATCAAAACCAATACAATATTTCTCCACATAATCTTTATCGTAGTAATTATTATAGATTATCTCATGGATCCAGGTCAAAAGTAATGCTATATCAGTTGAAGGTTTAATTGGCAACCAATATTTTGATTTACTTGCTGCTGTTGAAAAACGCGGATCAACGGTAATAATAGTTGCATCTTTATCAATGGCATCGGACATTTCTTGTATCTGTCCGTTATGCATGTTCTCGCCAATATGTGATCCAATTAAAACAAGACATTTTGTATCCCTGATATCTGTAATCTCAGGAGAGTATGCTTCTTCTCCAAAAGTAGCCATAAATGCTTCGTCTCTGGGGCCACGACATTGTGCATACGAAGGTTCTGCAATGTTAGCCGATCCGAAAGCTTTAAATAATGTTGAATAATAGCTGCTGCCAGAACCATGAGAGAAAAGGGCCATGCTTTCAGGACCATATTTAGAGCCGATTTCTATCATTTTGTTTGCTATATAAGTGAGTGCTTCTTCCCACGAAGCCTCCCGGAAAACTTGTTTACCTCTTTCCTGAATTCTGATAAGAGGTGTTTTCAGCCGATCTTCATCATAATACATTCCAATACCACCGGTACCTCTTGGGCAAAACCGACCGTTACAATGCTGATCTTCTTCATTTCCAACAATCTTCCAAATTTTTCCTTCATCATTTTTATAAACCCATCCTGCACATTTCCAAAAACAAACTTCACAATAGGTGGGGATTCGCTTCAGCCCCTGAAGCAGATATTTTATTCCTTCCTGGGGTGAATATTTCTGAATTCCCTTTAAAATTCCACCTCCAATTGCCAGAGCACCTGCACCAAGCGCTGTGATCTTGATAAATTGTCTGCGGTTAGTCATTTAGTAATGAATTGTATATATACAAATTAATAAAAAAAAACGACATTATTAATCTAAAATTGCACATACATACATATGTAGATTATTAATTTAAAAAGATTCTAAATATATGTGCCTGAAAAACAACCATGTGTATGTAGTTTAGAATGAGTATAAATTGACCAAGAGAATATTTTTTACTAAAGACCTTTTTGGAACCACTTCCTCAAAAATATTTAACCAAATGATTGTATTCCTCTGGTGTGTTTACATTTAAAAACATGGCTGACGTATAAACTGTAAGATCTTCTGTTATTTCTATTGGCAGATAGGAAGTACTTTTAATAAATGTCATCAATTTGTAATCATGCTTGTTAATAGAAATTTCCATGGCAGGTAATACAGATTTCTTATAGATTGCACATAAAGGTTCGAAGTATTTATTATGGGTAGGAACAATTATATCATGGTTATTGGCAAATGTCAGTAAATATTCAAACAACATAGTTTGTATTAATGGCATATCGCATGATATAACCAGATTAACCTCGGTGGGTGATTGTTTTATACATGAGTAAATGCCTGTTATTGGTGCCTGAACATCCATTTCGTCGGGCCAAACTTCACAACCGGTAAAATCATAATTATTGAAGTTCGAACTGATAACTACTTTATCACACAAGGGTTTAATTGTGTCGATAGCATATTGTATGAGTGGTTTGCCATTCAGAATCATGAGCGATTTATCCTGGCCCATTCTGCTACTTCTGCCACCTGAAAGGACTATTCCGGTTATTAACTTTTTATCCATTAATGAGAATCAATGTTATAAAGCATATGAATAGTATGTTCTATGGTTTTGAATATTTCGTCGGTATATTCCTTTACTGCTTTCGGATTACCTGGCAGGACATAAATTAAAGTTTTTCCTGCCACACCTGCAATACTTCGGCTTATCAAGGCATTTGGTGTTTGCATCCCATATTTCACCCTGATTAATTCCATGATTCCTGGTATTTCCTTGTCCAATAAGGGTTTTATTGCATCAGGAGTATAATCATGCGGACCTATTCCGGTACCTCCGGTTGTAAAAATGATATCGGTCGTCTTGTTTTGAATTAGTTTTTTTATGCAAGCCTTAATTTTTTCGACATTATCGGGTAATATCGTATTTTGAATTTTAATACCTCTATGAATAGAGGCAAAAAAAACCTCAGATAATTCTCTCAGAAGTGGACCGCTTTTGTCTTCATAAACACCTTCACTGGCTCTGTCGCTCAAGGTAACAATCTGAATATTCAAAAGTCTGGGTTGATATTCCAGAATATCGCCAGGAGCCAAAACTCCACCCTGAATTACCCGACAAAATATTCCTTCCCTGGGCATTACACAATCGCCGGCTTCTTTAAATATTTCACATCCGGAACCATGACATTTTTTGCCAATCTGGGTAATCTCCAGTATAATATTTCCACAAACCAATCGATCAAGAGGTTTCATTGTATATAAAGGGAAGCCCTCAGTAGTAATATTTTCAGCAAATTCCCCAAAATTGAGTTTGTGTTTAATGGATGTATTCATTTTATCATAACTTTCCTTGCCAAGCAAACTAACCTGCCGATGCCAGTTTCCAGCATGTGCGTCACCTTCGACTCCGAGATTATCAAGAGAAATTGTGTTAACAGGCACTTTTATTGTTCCTTTTTTCTCCGAAATATTAACGGAAAGTATTTTTATCTGTTGCATCATCACTTATTAACTTTTCATTCTTTGGTTTTCAGCAGTAATTTTATATCATTTATTGTCATTGTTTTGTCTACAGCCTTACACATATCGTAGATGGTTAACAGAGCAATGCTCACACCTGTCAATGCTTCCATTTCCACCCCGGTTTTTCCGGTACAACAAACCTCACATTCAACAAGTACTCCTTCTTTCTGAATGATAGTATTAACAAGTACTTTTTCAAGAATAAGGGTATGACACAATGGAATTAACAACGCTGTTTGCTTGACAGCCTGGATTCCTGCTATTTCGGCAACAGTGAGTACATCTCCTTTTCTTAATGTGTTTTTATTGATGAGTTTTATTGTATCGCCTGATAGTGAAATAAAACCCGAAGCCTTTGCGTAACGATGTTGGTCTGTTTTATCTCCTACATCTACCATGCGGGCATTTCCCTGAGAATCAGTATGTGTTAATTTTTTCATTTTAGTCTTATCCTCCAATGTTATAAAAAGCTCCCGTTCTGTTGAAGCACCCTTTCAATGGTTTATTATTCAGCGCATTAATTAGAGCCCTTTCAGCTCCAAGTTCACGCACACTGTATTCATCCTCACTGAATAGACAGGGTTTAATCATTCCATTGGCTGTGAGACGCAAACGGTTACATTTTGTGCAAATCCCTCCGTTTCCTCCTTCAACCTCCGAATATTCGCCAGTCACAAGATTCATTTGGCGTATAAACCTTACCTCAAGGTTATTGTCAAGACAGAATCTTTTTACTTCGTAGGCATCTTCTTCATCCGACGATTTAAAAACCACACAGTTGACTTTGACAGGCTTTAGCCCAAATAAAATAGCAGACTTTATGCCTTCAAAAACCCTGTTTATGTTGCCACCCCTTGTTATTTCTTTAAATTTCTGAGCATTTATGGTATCCAGACTTATATTAACTCTGTTTAAACCCGCTAATGCAAGGGATTCAGCGAAATACCCCAATAATATTCCATTCGTAGTTAATGATAAATCCTTTATA
>JAHEEB010000619.1 GCA_024640925.1 Bacteroidota bacterium
AAATTTCTAGTTTAGCATTATCGGTAATTGTAATAATACTTTTTGTTACAACATTAGAAAATCTCATTGGAAATACGGCCTTTGATCCAACAACCGAAGCATTTCCTGAAATAAACAAATACCCTCCGTCTGTTGAGGTAGAATTTCCCATCATAAGATTCCCACCTGTATTAATATTAAATGTTCCATTTGTAACATACAATGTATCCATTGAATCTAACAGATTGAAATTTTTAGATATAATCATTTTGCCTTCTCCGGACTTAATAAGTGTACCATGATTTTTAACTGTTTCGCCAGAGTTAGGATTAACATTAAAAGTCCGGTTTGCGATAACATCTACTGTCAGTTTACTTAGGTCTGTATTTAAAATATTATTGACAGAATTATAAGTGTAGGAAGTAACATTTAAAACGGGTAAATTTGTATACTTGCTGGCTGTATCAATTGCCAAACAATTATTCCAAGGAGCAACCTGTGGGTTCCAGTTTGTTGCAACCGAAGCATCACTGCTGGTTAAACCTGTCCAGTTTAATGTATCCTGTGCCAACGAAAATTGTGTTATCAGCATAAAAATGATAACAGAACTGGTGGCTTTTAAAAAACTCAACCTGCTTATTTTGGTAAACAGGCTCTTTAAAAAAACAAAGTAGCTTTTTTTCATATGAATCGTATTTAAATTAAAAATTAGTTCTGATTGCAAATCACTTTATGAAGTTAAAGAATTTTTCCTTTTTACTCAAATATTTTCTATTTTCATTAATTCATTGAAAAGTCCTATCAGACCTAGTTTGCGAAGTAAAACAACCTTATAAATCGCACGGGTCACATTTTGACAAAATATTAATATTGTTCCATGAGAATTAGAAGGTAGAGTTATAAAATCAGCTAAATAATAATTCAAATATTAATTTATTTCAAAAGTTCTTTCCTCATTTTATTTACTCTTTTACGCTGCGAATCTTTATCAAGATCGTTGTATCGTAAATCGATAATACCCAGGAAATCTTCTCTTGTAGATGGATTAAATGCTATCCCGGATTTTTCGATATACATGGGGAATTGTTTTGCCGGGCATATTGCCAGCTGCTCAATAAGTTTCGGTAAAACCTGTTGTTCATACTTTTTTATCGAGCAAAGTTTTGCTAAAATTGCTACACCACAATCGATGGTAATAACAGAACCCTTTTTTATTGTTTCCTCAATAATAGAAAGATCATTAACTATTTCGTCGGGTTTTATCAGGGTAATTGAACTTAAGGCATACATTGCACCCCAAACCAAACGATTGTTTTTGCTTTTAAGTAAGTCAATAAAAATTCGATAATAAGGAGCGATTAATTCCGGATTACCTCCTTCACCGATTTCGTATAATACCTTAATGCTATCGCTCTGTATATTTTTATCTCTACTGCTGAGAAGTTCCGTCAATTCTTTAATCCAGGCAGAATTTTGAGTTTCAATTATCTGCTGTGCTAACATCTGATTTGGAACATCATCGGTTCGATTGAGTGATGATGCGATTAATTCTATTGCTTTCATTGGGTTAAGGTTGATTATAATTAAAAATCGTTTTAGGACATAATCTATTTCTAATATTCCTAATACATATTCCTGATGCCCTTCGGGCAAAATTTTTTTCCCCCGAACACAAGTTACTCCGTTTCTTGTAATAATTGATTTTTGTAATATGTAGAAATCGACATATTAAAAGAATTGTAAATAAATTCTCAATTTATAACAGGCAAACATAATTCAAATTCGTTTATTCATTATTTTAGACACCTGTTTTTTATACAAATTGGTTATTTTATTTACCTAAGCTATAACCAAACCAGAAATTTTCACCCGGAATTTAGATTTAAAACAAAACCATATGAAGCAAAAAAAACATTTTCAAAAATTAACCATTTTATATTTTGTCTTTCTTTTAAGTGTTCTTTCAACTTATGGACAAAAAGAAGAAAGTCAGATTGATGATAAATACAAATGGGATTTAACTGCGATTTATAAAACCGATAATGAGTGGAATACTGCTAAAACAAATCTTGAATCAAAGATGTCGGATGTAGGTTCTTTTCAGGGAAAACTTACACTATCGGCGAAAGACTTATTCGCTTGCCTTGATTTTATGACAAATCTGAAAAAAGAGGCTTCAAAATTGTATACCTATGCTAGTCTGAAGTCAGATTTGGATAAACGCGATATGACCAATTCTGGCATGGAGAAAGAGCTGCAACAGATATTTTCTGATTTCTCAGCTGCTTCTGCTTACGTAAATCCTGAAATTCTTTCAATGAATTGGGAAACGATTGAGAATTATTTTAAACAAGAGCCCAAGCTTGAAATTTACAGACAGTCATTATTAGAACTTTTTCGCCAAAAAACTCATACACTAAGTCAGCCTGAAGAGCGAATTATGGCATTGTCTTCTGTGATTGAAAGTTCGCCTTACAATATTTTCAGTACCTTTTCAAATGCCGAATTTCCTTCTCCTGAGATAACACTTACAAATGGAGAAAAAATAAAACTTGATAATGCCGGATACGAGCGTTACAGAGTTTCACCAAACCGGAAAGACCGAGAGATAGTTTTCAAAACTTTCTGGAACAATTACAAAAATTACGAAGCTACTTTCGGGGAGATGCTTTCTTCAAGCGTAAATGTGCATATGTTTGAGGCAAAAGCCAGAAATTACCAATCGTGCCTTGAAGCAGCCTTAGATCCAAATAACATACCTTCTGAAGTTTACAAATCGCTAGTAGAAAATGTAAATAAAAACCTTCCGGCATTTTACAGATATTTAAAAATTAAAAAAAGAATGTTGGGTGTAGATACTTTAAGATATCTCGATTTGTATGCTCCTGTGGTGAAGGATGTAAACCTTAACTATACATTTGATGAATCAAAAGATTTAGTTCTTAAAGCTTTAATACCAATGGGTCCGGAATATGTTGCTACAGTTACAAAGGCATTAAATGAAAGATGGATCGATGTTTACCCTTCTACAGGTAAAAGATCAGGAGGTTATTCAAGTGATGGGGCATATGATGTTCATCCATATATTTTGTTGAATTATAACAATCATATGGAAGATGTTTTTACCCTCTCTCACGAGTTGGGACATACCATGCACAGTTTTTATTCCTTAAAAACCCAGCCTTACGTGAATGCTGATTATGCTACATTTGTGGCTGAAGTGGCTTCTACATTTAATGAAGTATTATTATTCAATTACATTATTAAAACAATAAAAGATGATGATGTAAAACTCACCTTGCTTATGAACTGGTTAGACCGATTCAAAGGAACTATTTTCAGACAGACTCAGTTTGCAGATTTTGAATTGAAAATACATGAAGCAGCGGAAGCCGGAATTCCTCTTACCGGGGAATATTTATCAAAACTCTATGGTGATATTGCAAAAAAATATTATGGACATGATCAGGGAATATGTTATGTAGACGATTATATGAACATGGAATGGGCATTCATTCCTCATTTTTATATGAATTTCTATGTTTTTCAATATAGCACCTCCTTTACAGCATCGCTTTCCCTGAGCGAAAGCATCTTAAACAAAGAAAAAGGAGCAGTTGAGAAATATATAAACTTTCTTTCATCGGGTGGTAGCGATTATCCAATAGAATTGCTTAAAAAAGCCGGTGTGGATATGACTACCTCTGCTCCTTTTGATAAATCCATACAGGCTATGAATCAGGCTATGGATGAAATAGAAAAAATACTGAGTAAGAAAGGAAAATAGAGTTATCTTTTACTATTACAGATATAACCGCCGGTTCTCAATAACCTGGCGGTTTTTATCGGT
>JAHEEB010000620.1 GCA_024640925.1 Bacteroidota bacterium
CATTAATTTCCTCAGCAACAGTATATTTCTGTCTGTGCTCAGTAACAATATTTCCCCAATCCTTTATCGCCGATGTAACAGGTGTTGCTGTATTATTTCCCACAAAATCGGCTGAAGTATTTGGAAAGCTGTAGACTGCCGCCTCTTCTATATCATTACTGTTACTTGCGTCACCAGCA
The DNA here is from genome assembly GCA_024640925.1 of Bacteroidota bacterium. Taxonomy (GTDB): domain Bacteria; phylum Bacteroidota; class Bacteroidia; order Bacteroidales; family UBA10428; genus UBA10428. The sequence goes on from JAHEEB010000620.1 coordinate 180, forward strand.
TAGGAATTTAAAACCGGGTTATCGCTACGCTGAGCAGTTTGCTCAACTCCCATTTTCGAATAATGAACCCCGGATTGTATAGTAAAACGACGAGAGGGCTGAAATTCAACATTTATTCCACCTGCATAGGCAACAACTCCTGATTCTGTTTTATTTACTTCTGACAAATTATTTACATAACTTGAAGTTATAGCCCTGTATGTATATTGTGGCCCGGCTTCACCTCCAACTGCCCATTTTGAGTCATATACAGGCTTTTCAAATTCATCAAGAGGATCAATATAGGTTTCCGGTTGAATTTCTGTTACCTCATTTTTAAGTGGTGGAGCTATTGTATTGCTATCGGATGGTGTTTTTTGTGTTGTAATACCGCTGACAGAATTCATTCCCATATCTGATGTTTCAGCTAATCCGATATTTTCTTTTTCGTTAATTGAATTAATACTATTATTCTTTAATTCGCTACCGGGTTGCTGTGAATTTACGAAAGGAGCATTCTCAGAAATACCTTCCGTATTATAACCGGAATTGTTCTCCTGACCTGTCAATGGATTAACGGAACTGCTAATTGCCTGTGTACCATTTGTTACACCACGTTTTGGTTTTTCCGTACCAACTCTTTTAACTGTATTTAAAGCAATATGATTTGTGCTGTTCTCCTGATTTTCACTTTCCTGCAATAATTTTTGGTTTAAGACTTCTGATTGTGCGGATTGAGCCTTATCAACAGAAGTGTTTTCAGACGTTTCCGTTTTAATCGCAGTATTATTTCTATTGTTTGAAGAAATGACAGTATCATTATTTGATTTTGTAGTAATAAAGTAGCCTGCAGTGCCTAAAGAAATTAACAATGCGGCACCGGCAGCATATCTTAGGAATATAGGAATAACCTTTTTCTTTTGGTTTTCAGCAAGTTTCTCGTGAATGCCTTCCCAGGTACCAACAGGTACTCCAGTAGAAAAATCTTTTAATTCTTCACGAAACAGCTGGTCAATATTATTAAATCTATCTTCCATTTTCACAATCCCACTTGTATGGGTGTAGCATATAGTTGTTTAACCTTCTCTTGTAATATTATTCTGGCTCTGGATAAATTTGACTTTGATGTGCCTTCTGTAATATCGAGCATTTCAGAAATTTCTTTATGTGAATATCCCTCTATAGCATAAAGGTTGAATACAGCACGATACTTTGGTGATAAGCCCTGAATGATCTTCAAAAGTTCTTCGGCCGTAAGCACTCCGGTGATGTTTTCGTAATCGTCATTGCTACCTTCGCGCCAGCTATCCTGAATGTTAATAACCTGATACTGTCCGCGATACCTTTCCAATGCAATATTCACAAAAATGCGTCTCATCCAGCCTTCAAAAGAACCTTTAAATTCAAACTGATAAATCTTTTCGTAAATTTTTAAGAACCCTTCCTGAAGAACATCCTGAGCATCATCACGATTACCTGCATACCTCAGGCAAACGCCATACATTTTACCCCCGAACAGATCGAAAAGTTCCTTTTGGGCTTTGGCATCCTTCTGCTGACAACCCTGGATAATATAATCAAGCTTTTCGCTCAATGCTTGAAATTTATTCTTCAAAGTTAAAATTATCTTTCCTTTTTTCTCCAATTTATAAACTTTTATTGACCCATTCACACTAATGATGAATTAACTACTGTTTTAGTTGCGTTGATCATACAATTTATTGCAGATTTTGTCTGTTTTTTTAGATTATTTTTGCTTTATGATTGAACTAAAAGTTACCGAAGATGGCTCGACAACCTTATTTGTGAAGGAATTGAACGAACACTATCATAGTATTCATGGTGCCATCCAGGAATCGATGCATGTATTTATTGAGGCAGGACTAAAACAAATTGATAAGAAGGATATCAGAATTTTTGAAATGGGTCTTGGTACGGGATTAAACTGTCTTTTATCGATGATCCAAACAACAAATCAATCGGTATTTTATCATGCGGTCGAAGAAAACCCTCTACCCTACTCCATCAGTGAAAAACTAAATTATTGCGAAAGTCTGAACTTAGAACCTGATATCATTCAGCAATTTTATGAACTCCATCATTCTGATTGGGATACCGATGTTACATTAAGAACAGGGTATATCCTTAAAAAAGAAAGGGTTGATATTCTGCAATTTACAACAAAACAAAAATTCGATCTTATTTATTTCGACGCATTTTCGCCCGAAGTACAACCCTCTCTTTGGAGCAGTGATGTGTTTCAAAACATGTACAATATTTTGGATAACAATGGTATTTTGGTGACTTATTGTGCTAAAGGTTCAGTACGCAGAACTATGAAGAGTTGTGGATTTTTGGTAGAAAGAATACCTGGCCCCCCAGGCAAACGAGAAATGTTGAGGGCAATAAAAGAACAATAAAGAATTGGAATTTGGGTTAAAACTTCATAATAAGCTGCACACGTATTTCTTGACTTGATTTTTCAATGTCCTCAAAATCTTTTTCAAAACCATATTTGCACCATAACGTCGTTTTCTGGCCAATACCTTGTTTGAGCATAACCATTGTTTTGGAACCAATGCCATAACAGGCAGGCATTGAGAATGCATACCGTACATCATATTCATATACATAAATCCGTGCATCGTAATCAGGAATGTTATACTGTGAATAGCGCAGATACAAACCTGTTGTTTTTGTAACATCAAAAATGAAATCCTGGTATGCTAAAAATCCTTTGTTTCTCTTCTGATTTCCAAGTTGGCTTATACACCATTCTGCGCGGGTTGCCATTTGAATTTTATCAGAAAGCTGGTAATGTAATAATGCACGAATATTCTGTCTTGTATATTGCGTTATTAGATGAGTTGGTTGTTCTTCTGAAGAAAAATTTTTGTCCTTCGATTTGTTTTTATATCGAATGGAGAAATCAAAGTTTTCGCTCGGTGTAAAAATTGCTTCTGCAAAATAACATTTCCCATCCGAAGGCATATCCGATGAATAAGTTACCCATGGGGTATTAAAAATATCAGCAAAAGCAGAAATTTCCGTATTCCATTCAGTCTGCCACCGAAAACCAGCAAACAGTCCTTCTTCGTTTGTAATTGTTGTATTCTCGGCAAGGCAGCTAGCATAGGGTGAATAATAGCCAATGTCATATTTCCTGTAATAAACCGTGGAAATAAATGACGATACGGGCATAAACGAAATTCCATGTATGTTAGCAAAAGCATTGTTGCCAGATGCTACTTCGCCATATAGCTGAAATTTTTGTAAAAGTACTTTATAATCTATTGAAATACCTTGATAAGTATCCCCTTCAAAACTCTTAAGTTTGTATGGTTCCGATTTTTTAAGAAAGGGAACAGAATAATGAGTTCCCAGATAATTGATACCTGCATTAATATGAAGTGAGTTAAAGCCAAGCCTGCCGAAGTATGTTTTCTCGGTTATTTCATTCGTAGAATTATATCCGGAACTGTTAAGACTGGAAATTCCAATTTTATTGTCAACCGTATCTATATTCCCATAAATATTTTTCCTGGAATAGGCAAATCTTAAAATTAAACCGTGTGATTCGGCAGTTGATGAAATTCCCATCAGATAATTACTGGAAATCGTACTAACACAAACACCCTGACCTCTCTGGTTTGAAGATATCATTGCCGATG
>JAHEEB010000621.1 GCA_024640925.1 Bacteroidota bacterium
GTTATTTTAGATTTTACCTTTTTCATAGTACTACTATTCACCTGAACAGGATATTTTGCTCTTAGCTCTTGAATCCATAGCTTTTCAAGATAATTCTGATAATCGGCAATATAAATACCCCGGGCATCTTCTAAAGTTTTTGGTCCCTTTGGAAGAATATCGGCTACATAATAAATATATTTTTCCTTTGAATCGCCCATGATTAGGTAAGAACCTTTTTTCCAGGTGAGTTTTTCAGACATGGCATCTTGTCCTTTTTCGTAAGTTTTTTCTTTCATGCCCATACAATTAGTGGAATCGGGACAAACCGCTCTGTTTAAAGTAACAATATCAGGTGTTGATGAGTTTTGTCTGTTTAATTCAGAAATTATTTTAGGGGCTAAAGTACTATCAGAAAACTGGTAGATAATGACTTTAATTCTCTCATTCCATTCGTATTTTGGGGCTGTTTCATAAAAAGCTTTTAACCCTGTTGAATCATCCTGGGCTTTCTTCCAAACCTTATCGTTGGTTAAATTAAAGAGTAAAATTCCATCATGATATTCCTGTAATAAATATTTATAGTCGGCATTTTCTTCAGGCAGTTTTGACTGGGCATAATTCTGTAAACATTCATCGGCATAGAATTCAAAAATCTTTTTGAAAATAGATTCTATGGGTTCATTTTTAGAAAAAGCGAACTTTTTTGAATTGATGAATTTTGTGAATTCATACTGAGAATAATTTTTATTGCCAATAGTCAGAACAGGCTTAACCATACCAGAATAATTTTCCGATTTCCAGTTTTTTGAAAAATAGACAGTGTCAATTTTTGTTGCAAGTTGTGAAATGTTTTCCGGGTAAGATTTGAAGCCGTATTTTTGTTTCAGTTCATTGTCTATTTCTTCTTTTAATATGTCTTTACGTTCAGAGCTTTTTTCAAGTTTTTTCGAAAGCTTCTCTTTTTCTTCATCAAAAGTGCCTATTGGTTTTTTATCTAATACATAAGCAATATGGTAACCTCCCTGCGTTTCTATTGGTTTAGAATACTTACCTTTTTCAAGTGAAAAACATGCATCGAGGAATTCAGCGGGTGCTTCTCCAATACTGAACCAGCCTAATTCACCATTTCTATCTCTTGATGTAGGATATTCCGAATATTTTTTAACAACGGAATCCCAGGGAGAACCTGCTTCAAGTTCCTGATAAGCTTTGTTAATTTTTTCCTGGGTTGCTTGTTTTTCAGGGGCACTGGCATCCTTTGACATACGAACAAAAATATGAGATACATGCACAGAACCCTGGTTTTCCTTTTTATCATTTACTCGTAAAATATGATATCCAAACCTGGTACGTAAAATAGGAGATACTTTTCCGACAGGTGTATTGTAAGCAGCCTGTTCGAATGGATAAACCATAGTAAAGACCGTAAAGTATCCTAATTCGCCATTGTTGGTTTTGGCTGATGGATCATCAGAATTTTCTTTTGCTACATCGGAAAAGTTTTCTCCGGCAATAATACGGTCCCTGATAGCTTTAATTTTTTCATATGCTTTTAGCGTATCAGCAGGAGCTGCATTTTCATTGCAACTAACAAGAATATGCGAAGCATCGATCTGGTATTTCAACCGGTTATAAGTTTCAACAAGAAGTTTTTCTTTTATTTCGGGTCTTTGAAGGTAGGGTGCAGCAAGTTGCTTTTCGTACCCGCTGAATTCGCTTATAAAAGATGGAATGGTATCGTAACCCAATTTTTCTGCTTCAATTACTTTGAGCTTATAATTTATAAACAAATCGAGGTACTCGTCAACTGACTTTTTCTCAGCTTCGGGGGTAATGTTGTTGTTCTTACTGTAGACCCGGATGAATTCATCGTCAGTAATCTCTTTGCCGTCAATGGTCAGCAGTGTTTTTGCCTTTGATTGGCCAAACATTAAATGACAAGAGAGTGTCAATGTGAGTAGAAGTGTTATATTTTTCATGTTAGGAATTAGTTTTGAATGAAAACGACATATTATTTTTTTTATTATCGACTTTAATTTGTTGTTTTATGAGTTATTTATATATTGAGAGGATAGCAAAAATAGCTGAAAGTTGTTGAATGCCAACACCCATAATTATCCTTATTGATTAAAATAGTCCCCGGTTTAATGGAATCGGCTCCGCTATTTTCCATGTTGAGACTACCTTCTGAGGTTGTTATATCTACTGCTGGCATATTAATATTTGGCGAGTGTTTTTTAACTTCTTTTAACACTTCTGTTGCTCCTGAAGCGTTAGCAGATATATCAAAGCCCATTTTCTTGCTTGCTTTTGCACACATCCTTCTGATATATTTTTATCTGAATTCTGTTTATAATTTGTTTGTCGTCAATGTTATATAATATTAATGTAATAGAGATTTGTTTATTTAAGTGTTGCGAAAATACAAAAAAAAGAAAGAAATCATGTGACTTGGTTATATTTGATTTTTATTTTATAGTTTATTGATGAATGAGTTACTCTTGAAATACAAAGAAGTACTGAAAAAATTCTGGGGGTTCGATAACTTTAGACCTACACAGGAACAAATAATTTTATCTGTTGCACAGGGAAAAGATACCCTGGGATTGATGCCCACAGGGGGTGGTAAATCTTTGACATTTCAGGTGCCAGCTCTTGTAAATAATGGTTTGTGTTTAGTTATTACCCCACTGATTGCTTTAATGAACGACCAGGTAACCCGTTTAAAAAGCATGGGGATAAAAGCTGCAGCTATCCATTCGGGTTTAAGTAGTCACGAAATGAAGGTTATGCTTGATAATGCCCTTTATGGGGCATATAAAATCCTTTATATATCGCCCGAAAGACTAATTAATGTCGATTTCAGAAACCGCATCCCCCACATGGATATTAGCATGGTTGCTGTTGATGAAGCTCATTGTATTTCGCAATGGGGTTATGATTTCAGACCTTCGTATCTGAATATTTCCAGTATCAGGGAACTTAAACCCGATATCCCATTTCTTGCTCTCACAGCTACTGCAACAAGCAAGGTTGTTGAAGATATTCAACTAAAACTTAAGTTCAGGGATAATAATGTTATTAAAACCGATTTTTCGCGGGCCAACCTTATTTACTATGTTCGACATTCGGAAAGCAAGCTCGTTGACCTTATAAAAGTTGTTCATTCGATAAAAGGCAGTGGTATTGTTTATGTTCGTAACCGTAAAAAAACAAAAGAGATTGCAGAGCAACTGAAACAGTCGAAAATAAGTTCCGATTATTACCATGCCGGACTGGCTTATGAAATAAGGCAAAGCAAACAGGAGGAATGGACATCAGGGAAAACCCGGATTATTGTTGCTACAAATGCCTTTGGAATGGGAATCGACAAGCCCGATGTCCGATTTGTAATCCACATCGATTTTCCCGAGTCTCTCGAAGAATATTTTCAGGAGGCAGGCCGTGCAGGGCGCGATGGCAAAAAGTCATTCGCTATATTACTTTCCGGAAGCCGGGATAAAATGATAATGGATCAGCGATTTACTGATAATTTCCCTGAAATTGAGAAAGTAAAAATTGTTTACAATGCACTATGCAATTTTCTTGCAGTACCTGTGGGGGGAGGCAAAGGAATTGCTTTCGATTTCGACTTGCATGCTTTTATTAAGGCATATAAGTTACACCCAATGCAAACATACAGTGCGTTAAAACTGTTGGAGCAACAAGGTTATATTGAACTTACCGATGAGATGCAAAACCCATCAAAAATTTACTTTGTAGTTGGCCGCGATGATTTATATAAATTCCAGGTCGAAAATACACAGCTTGATGGCTTTATAAAACTGGTACTTCGTTCATATACG
>JAHEEB010000622.1 GCA_024640925.1 Bacteroidota bacterium
ATATTCTTAGTATGGTTCGTTATATTCTTAGTACGGTTCGTTATATTCTTAGTATGGTTCGTTATATTCTTAGTACGGTTCGTTATATTCTTAGTACGGTTGATTCGTCTGTAAAAGCTTTTATACAATTTTGTCAATGTAAAAATCGAAACATCTTCTTCTTTTGTAAAAATTGTGAAAGAATTAATCAAAACGGAAGAATATCAACCAGCGGAAGCATGATTCAAAAATAGATTTTGTAGTGATGATTAAAGAGAATGAAGTAGAACTTATATAAAAAAAATGAATGACAAATGCGTTATACCGGAGCTAATTCTTTCGAAAGCATAATGCTGTTTGAGCCTAAAAAAACAGGGATCAGACTCTGATCCCTGTATCTTCTTTCAGGCAAAAAGGGAATTGATAACCTGTAATCAACATCTAACTTTATGCCTTCATAAAAAATAAACGTATTACCTGTCATTTTGTTCCTTTATTTCCACGAACTCATTAATATATTTGACTATTTTCTAATAACCTTTTTCTCATATCAAAGTATTTTATTACCTTGCTTTTAAAACCCAACGTAGTATGGAAATTAAAGACCATAAACTTCAAAACGATCTTCGGATTCAACCTTATAGTCAAACAGAATGCCTTTCAAAACCACCTGAATTTGCAAATGAAAAATTGCCCGACGCAATAATTATTCATTATACAGCAATGAATAAAGCCGAAGATGCTGTTAACTCATTAATGCATCTGAAAGCCAATGGTAAGAATGCATCGGCTCATCTGGTTATCGGAAAGCAAGGTCAAATTTATCAGCTTGCCCCTTTCAATTATAAAACATGGCATGCAGGAACAAGCTTTTACAATGGTCGTGCGGGTTATAACAATTTCTCCATCGGTATTGAAATTGCTAATCTGGGGTGGCTTGAATCATACGATGATGGAAAATTCTTTTCCAGGTTCGATTTAATGCAAGGGGCACACCCTGTTAAACGTGGCCCCGATGAAGTTGTTAAAAAGAGACATAAGAACCCTCATATCACAAAAGAATACTGGGACAAATATACCCCGGAGCAAATTAATGCAGTACAGGAAATTTGCGATTTATTATCGCAGCGTTATCATATTAAAGAAATCCTCGGACACGACGAGATTGCACCTGATCGGAAGCAGGATCCCGGTCCAGATTTTCCCATCGAACTAATACGTAATGAAGTTTTATATAGCAACAGAGAGGAAGAAAAAGATCCGGATACCTTTGAACCATTTACTGCCAAAGTAGACACAGCAAAGCTTAACATACGTTCGGGTCCTGGTGTCAATGATCCGAAAATAGCTAACCCGCTAATTTTCGGTAAAGAGTTGACTGTACTTGAAAAAGCCGGAGAATGGTACAAAGTAAAAACAGAGATAGAAGGTTGGGTAAACGCCAAATACGTAAAATAATATGCGCTCAATTATTCTTTTGCTTGCCTTTGTGGCTATTATCTATGGCGGATTTCTGGCACTCGATTATCTGGGTTATTATGTCGAATGGAAAAATCCACTAATGGCTGCCATATTGGGGGCACCTTTTGTACAATATCTGCTGCAGGCTTTTAAAAGACCTGAGAAAAAGCTTTTAAACAGAAAAAGATTTAATCGTTGAAATAATTCTAGTACAAATCTTGTATCAAACGAACAATAATTATGATTCTATTAAAAATCGATTGGAAATTAACCATAGGTGTGGCAATTCCACTTGTTATATGGATGGTTTTATTGATCATTGTTTTCTGGAAAATGGTTCAAAAATATCCTCTGGGAAAATGGTCCAAAGCTGATCCAAATCCATATGATGGAGAAACCCTGTCTATGCCAAGAGGAACAATCAGAGGAGTGTTGACCTTAACTATCCTTGCTTCGGTTATTCTGTTGCAACTCTATGCTATAAACAACATGGATTCGATGGAAAAAATCACACCTATGTTAAATGCATTCGAACTAATAATTGCTTTCTATTTTGGAAGTAAAGTAATGCACCATCTGGCATCTGTCGACAGGAGCAAAACCCAGGCAGTAGCAGAAGCCCAGAAAAATTCGCAGGACGAGTTTGAAGACCAGGAAGCTATTGGTTGATGTCAGAAGACAAGCAAATACTTCGCTGGGACAAATTTGTCTTCTATTCTAGCCTTTTTGCTTTGGTCTTTCTGGCCTGCACTAGCTGGTACCGTAAAAAAGTGGTTCTTCCAAAAGAAAAGGAGATAATCGAATCAAGATCATATCAAACGATAAAAACTCTAGAAAAAGAAAATGAGATGTTACAAAAAAAGATTGATTCACTTGAACTAATCATTGAAAATGAAAATAAGTAAAGTAATCATACTGTTTCTGACAATCTTTTTGACTATCGGCTGTACAATCAAATCGAAAAAAGGATTGGTTGTCAGTAAACTCGAAAAGGCCTCCACTCTTTCTACTGTTGAGGTTGTTTTATCAAAATATGTTTATTTCCGGAAAGACAGAAAAATTGCACCCGATAATTATTTTCTTGCTCACACCGAAGCAACCATAAAACTTGGAATCGATTTAAGTAAAATTAAAAGCAAGGATATACGAATAATTGGAGATGAAATATACCTTAAGCTGCCACCAGTTAAAATAACGAATTTTTCATATCCTTCAGAGAAATTTTTTATCGATACAATTATCAGTGACCTTGGACCACATCAGATTAACTACGATAAGATGGATGAACTCTTTCTCGAAGCCGAAACCCAAATACGATCTACCATAAATGACTTGAACATTAAGCATACTGCTGAAGAAAAAACCCGGTTAATGGTTCGGCAAATGTGCCGTAATATGGGATTCAATGTTGTTGAAATTGAATTTGACACCATTAATGCTGATCTTTTTAAACCCTAAATCCGAGATGAAGAAGATTATTAATATACTAATCAAATCGCTCATTGTTGTTGCTGTAGTTTTTGCTGTATTTTTCTTTGCAAATAGCTGTCAGCGAAGTGATATGATGTTCAATACACCTGTTTCTATAAAATCAATTGAAGGAATAGGTGAATTAATATGCACAGAATATTATGGAGAAGTGGTGGAATCGTTAAGATCTATTAAAAACGAAAACAACAGTGTTAATTATAAAGATTATTATACAGGAATAAGGGAGTTAGTTCTGAGTTATTATTCCGATTCCCTTAAGAACATTAGACTTAACATCAAAAAATATCGTTTAACTGTAGACTGGTTCAAAAAGAAATATTCCGGTCTTACCGATAACCTGATATTTGAACAACTCATGTACATCTCAAACACGAAATATGTTGAAGATATGCTCAAGTTGGAAATAATGCAAAAAAACTGGGACAGCTTTTTAAAAGATTATAAAAACGAGTTCGATAAATTCACCAATAAGTCGATAAAAGAAGAAATCGTTTATATTGGACGGGGTTGGGTAAAAGCTGGTTTCGATCTGAAAAATTACGATTACACACAATTAGATACATTGGGCGATACCCTTATTTTTAAAAATCTTGATCCAATAATTCTTGATGCGGATATAAATCCATGGTTTGTACCCGATCAGATTAAAGGTTTTGAAATTATAAAGATAGAAAAAGAAAAAAAGGTTGATCTTTCAGAAGTCAGTATGGTTAAAAGAAGGTGCAAAGAAAGATTACTCCAACAGGCACTTGAGAGAAAAATATTACAACAATCTATACAATCAGGCGAGGAAACACTCGAAGGTTTTTATAGCCTTTTAACTCTCGATGGTAATAAGCATGTTCATAAAGTTATTATTCAGCCGTCCCCTTTATTTGAATTGAAAACGGAGATT
>JAHEEB010000076.1 GCA_024640925.1 Bacteroidota bacterium
TTGCAATGTTTATGGGTATGTTTCTGATTCACCAATGGGCCCATGGGCTAGTTTGAATGATCAGAAACCTCTAATAACTCCGGACACACTTGATGGTCTTCCCGCTCTGGACCAAAACTATTTTTTGGATGATGATGGTTCACTTTATGTTTATTATGGTACTTGGATACATAATCTTACAGGACTTGGCTGGTTGAAAATCGATACGAGCGATATGATTACAGTGCTTGACAAAGGATTTATTCCAAATGCTCAATTGACCGATATATTTGAAGCACCTTATATGCTAAAAAGAAACGGTAAATATATTATGATGTATTCTTCGGGCGACTGTCAGGCAAGTACATACAGAATACAATATTCATATAGTGATAAGCCTACTGGGCCATTTACTCCGGGTACAAACAATCCCATACTCGAAACCAGTGTTAACGGTATAATCGATAGTCCCGGACACCACTCCGTTTTAAAAATTGACAATGGTTATTATATTGTATATCATCGACACGATAATCCGCACAGTGGTGGCGGAGAGTTTCGCCAGCTTTGTGCAGACACTTTAATTTTTGAAAACGATAGCACGATAAAAAAGATAGTTCCCACGAATAAAGGAATTGGTTACCTTGGGGTCAACCAGGTACAAGCGACAAACCATGCTTACCAGGCAAATACTGCAGCTACCTCTGTTTATCATCTGATCAATGGTACCAACGATTACATTTATTCACCATCATATGCTACCGATGACAATAATGGCACAATGTGGCGTGCCGCTATAACAGATTTACCACAATCATTAGTTATTGATCTGGGTAGCGATATAAATATAAAAAGAGTAGCTACCCAGTTTGAATATGCAACTTTTTACTATCAGTATAAAATAGAATATTCTTCGGATAGTGTCGCATGGCAGGTGTTTGCCGATAAAACTGCCAACAAAGAAAGTGGTAGTCCAAAACTTGATGATGGCAATGTTACTGCACGATATTTAAAAATTACAATTACTGGAACAGAAAAAACGGCTATGTTCCCTGCTATATGGAACGTGAAAGTTTATAGTGAACTGTTTGATGTGCCTGCCCTGGATCAGGAAATATCAACACTGGGTCCGGGAGCTCAAAGTACAAAAAGCCTGTTGGTTGAACTTAATGCCAAAAAACTGGCTGTTGGAGATATTGAAGCAGGAGTTTCAAATTCCGGAACTTTAGGAGGTACATTCAACAAAAAAGGAGATCCTTCTATTGATACAGTATACAAGGTACAGTCGGTATATTTTGATGGCAACGATTATTTGGTGCTTTCTCAAAAAGCACCATTAAGCCTAAGCTGGAATTCCCCATTTACAGTTTCTACATGGGTGCTGAATCCAAATATAAAAAGTGGTGAATGTATTTTAGTTTGGGCAAACCGTGACAATAATCTTATGGGTGAATATGCAGCCCTTATGTATGGTACTAGCACATCATATGGAGCAGCTGCTCATTGGGGTTTACTGGATATGCCTTATGCTACTGTCCCGGTAAAAGACAAATGGCACAATATTACCTTAACTTTCGACGGAATGCTTGAAAAAGTCTATGTCGATGGTGTATTAAACAATCAGGAACAGAAAAACCTGTTCATTGATCCGCAAGGCAGCATTATGGTTGGCTATTCTGGTGAAAGTTCAGAATATTTTAGTGGTTATATTGCCTCACTGCGCATGTACGACAAGTGTTTTTCATCCGATAGTATTCAATATTTAATGGATATGGATAGCCTGGACATAGATTATACATGGGTTCCGCCTGTTACTAATGTAAATAAAGCCAGTGAAGATAATTTTATTATATATTACAATTCAGATAATCAAGAAGTTATTATTCATAAGGATTTCGAAAATCAGACTATTGACAATCTGAAAGTAGTTGATTTGAATGGCAGAACAATAATGAACACGAATAAAGGATTATCAGGAAATGATATCACTTTTCAGGTTCCTCAACTCGATTCATTTATTGTTGTGCTTGTTAGCAACAAACAGGTTTTTTCAAAACTCATTTTGACTCATTGATTATGTTTAAATTTATGTATTAGTTAAATTAGTTAAAGCTTGTTTTGTGAAATGGCTTTGTTAGAAATCGTTTTGGACAAAGCCATTTTTCTGTTTTTCAATTTATTTGGAAATAAAAAAAGTAGATTACTATGAAAAAAATATTAAAAGCTACTGTATGTGTTTTATTTTGCCTGGTTTTGTGCATAGAAAGTATTGATGCTCAAGTTACCAAAGCAGACTATGATAGGGCTGATTCAATTAAAAACTTTTCCAGACTGATATATAATTGTTATGTTTCGCCGATTTGGGTCGACAGCTCATCCAATTGCTTTTATGAGGTTAAAACCCGGCGAGGTACCGAATATTTTTTAGTAGATGCGAATAAGGCTATAAAAAAGATTGCTTTTGATCAGGAAAAACTTTGTGCTAACCTGAACAAACTGCTTAATAAAAAAAATAAACCTTATTCGTTACCACTTGAAAATATTGAATTTAAACATAATTTAAAGTCATTCAACTTTTGTATAGACACAATAAAATATAAGTGCGAATTACCGAAATACACGGTTCTTGTCATCGGTAAAAAAGAAAAAACCTCTCCTGAAGAGTATTGGGGAAATTCGTTTAATGAACTTGGAAACAAACCTGTAATATCACCTGATTCTACTTCTATTGTCTATGTTAAAAATTTTAATGTGTTCATTCAGGACAGAAAAACAAAAAAGGAATTTCAGCTAAGTTTTGATGGTTCCGAAGGGGATTTATATTCATCTTATCTGAGCTGGTCGCCAGATTCCAAGCATATTATTACCACAAAAGTACGTATGGCTCCGAAAAGGTATATGTATTTTGTAGAATCATCTCCGTCCAATCAATTTTTGCCCAAACTTAATGAGCATGAATATCTGAGAGCTGGAGATGCACTTCCTATAAAAAGACCGGCGCTATTTGATGTGAAATTTCTGAAACAAATTCCTCTTGAAACCGAACCTTTTGAAAATCAGTTTGCACTGGAAAACCTTAAATGGAATAAAAACAGTCAATCTTTTACATTTGAGTTTAACCAGCGGGGCCATCAGGTATATCAGGTTGTGAAGGTCGATGCGAATACAGGAGAAATGAAAATTATAATCGACGAACAGAGTAACACATTTATCGATTATAGTGGCAAACATTATCGTTATGATACCGATAAAAATCAGATAATCTGGGCTTCGGAGCGCGATGGTTGGAACCATCTTTATCTTATTGACGGGAATACTGGCAAAATAATCAAACAAATTACAAAGGGGAACTGGCTTGTACGTGGTGTTGAATACATCGACGAAGAGGCTGGAGAAATAATTTTCCGGGCTGGTGGAATGAATTCCGATGAAGATCCGTATTTTATACATTATTATCGGATTCGATTCGATGGAACAGGTTTAATCGAATTAACCCCTGAAAAACGATGCCATTCAGCTACCTTTTCTAAGGATTATGCCTATTTTATCGACAATTACTCAGCTGCAAATGTTGTTCCTGCTACTGTACTGAGGGATAGTAAAACCGGGAAGGTAATTCTGGATCTTGAAAAAGGGGATATTAATGATATTATTGCCCTTGGATATAAAATGCCAGAACCTTTTGTTGCTAAAGCTCGCGACGGGAAAACAGATATATGGGGGAATATTTATCGTCCCACTAATTTTGATTCAACAAAAACCTACCCGGTTATTGAATATATCTATGCCGGTCCTCAGAGTTCATTTGTTCAGAAAACCTTCCGGCCACATACCTATGCCTATTCAGGTTTGGCGGAACTTGGTTTTATTATGGTTCAAATTGACGGAATGGGAACATCCAACCGTTCAAAAGCCTTTCACGATGTATGTTATAAAAATCTGAAGGATGCCGGATTTGAAGATCGCATTCTTTGGATTAAAGCAGCAGCAAAAAAATATAATTATATGGATACTTCACGAGTTGGAGTTTTTGGAGGTTCGGCTGGAGGACAAAACTCGACAGCTGCACTTTTGTTTCACCCCGAGTTTTATAAAGTTGGTGTTTCGTCATGTGGTTGCCACGATAACCGCCTGGATAAAATGTGGTGGAATGAGCAATGGATGGGGTTTCCTATAGGTCCCCAATATTCATCCTGTTCAAATATTGATAATGCTTCAAAACTGCAAGGGAAGCTTATGCTAATTGTTGGGGAAATGGATGATAATGTCGATCCATCATCAACTTATCGATTAGCTGATGCACTTATAAAAGCAAATAAAGATTTTGATTTGGTAATGATACCAGGCGCAAACCATACATCTGGTGGTGACTTTGGAGAGCACAAACGAAGAGACTTTTTTGTTAAAAATCTCTTGGGATACGATCCTCCAACCTGGAAAACTTATTCAATTCTTCATTCAAAAAATTGAACTTTTATTAAGATTAAAAAAGGCTATAGAATAATTATTGAATTGTAAGATGTAAAAAGAAATACACTTTTGTTATTTATTCCAGGCTGATTGATTTTTCCAATTATCTGACATAATTATACCATTTGTGACAACCAATTTATGAATGTAGAAATAATCAACCAGACTTTTTTTCGCAGCTATTTTTAACATTGTATATCGAATTATTGATGAAATAGAAACTGTATAAAAGGATTCAAATGAAAAATACCGGATTTTACCTTTTCTTTATATTACTTATATTTTCGTGTAAGCCTGGATCAAAGAAAGAAATTACTGAGAACAACAATACGACATATAGCACACTTACATGGGATATTACCAAGCCTCCGGAGAATCTGGGTTTGGATCCATTCTATAAAAAATATGTGAATGTCAATGGCATTCATATTATAAGCTCCTGGAGGGTTCCGGATTCTGCAATAACTCAGGCATGCAATATTATCATGTACATGACGGATGCCCTGCCCTCGGAAATTCATAATGAACTAACCAAACGAAATACGCGTGTTGCTGTAATGGCAAGATTTGAAGGGACAACCAATATTCCTGAACATGCCTACCTGAAAAATGATACAGCTATAAATTGGGATGTAAGAGCCCGGGGTCTCGGTGGTGATGTGGAATTACCACTTACAACATGTGCCGAAGAGAACCTGCTTTGCTACCAGAGCGATAAGTATCACGCTGAAGATATTCTTATACATGAATTTGCGCATGTTGTTCATCAGGTAGGAATTCTGACAATAAATCCTCAATTTAATGATGTTTTGCAAAAGGCATTAAATGAGGCAATTGCCCAGGGTAAATGGTTGAAAACCTATGCATCTTCTGATTTATATGAATATTGGGCAGAAGGAGTGCAGGACTGGTTTAATGTAAATTCAGAATCTCAAAAGCCTGACGGAGTTCATAATTATGTAAATACCCGAAAGGAGCTAAAAGAATACGATCCGGTTTTGTATGACATTATATCGCACTATTTTTCAAAGGTTCAACAAACAGTAAGTTGTCATGCCGTTCCTTTTGATCAGTGAAATAGTAGAAATGAGGCATTGATTGATACGAATTCAAAAGTGAAATAAAAAACAAAATAAATTTATATATAATGAAGACTTTTAATAGAATATCTGTTTTTCTGTTTCTTATAATTATCTCTTCCTGCTCAAAACAACCCGATTACCATATAAAAACATCAGGCCCCGAGGTTATTGATTTTAAGGTTTTACCCTTTGATTTAAAGGATGTAAAGTTGCTTGCTGGTCCATTTAAAAATGCCACAGACCTTAACATTAAAACCCTTTTGAATTATCAACCTGATAGGTTGTTGGCTAAATTCAGGATTGAGGCAGGTTTGAAACCAAAAGCAAAACCTTATGGAGGCTGGGAGGGTGAAACTTTAGCCGGTCATAGTCTTGGTCATTATTTAACCGGTTGTGCGCTTATGTTCCAGACTACTGGTGATTCAGCATTTCTAAAAAGAGTAAATTATATTGTAAGTGAACTGAATGATTGCCAAATGGCTGATGGAAGTGGATATATTGGTGCTGTCCCCGGAGCTGAAAAAGTTTTTGAAGAGGAAATAGTAAAGGGAAATATTCGTTCGAAAAGTTTTGATTTGAACGGAATATGGGCCCCAATTTATACTCAACATAAGGAAATTGCTGGATTGCTCGATGCCTATAATTTATGCGGAAATAAACAGGCCCTTGAGGTAGCCAAAAAATTTGCCGATTGGATGATTCTCTATACTTCCAAATTAAACCATGATCAAATGCAGGAAATGATGAACTGCGAACATGGTGGTATAAATGAGTCTCTGGTTAATTTATATGCTTTTACCGGCGAAAAAAAATACCTCGAACTTTCCGAGAGATTTTATCACGAAGCAATTCTTGTTCCTCTATCAAAAGAACAAGATAGTTTAAAAGGGAAACATGCAAATACCCAAATACCTAAATTAATTGGCCTTGCCCGGATTTACGAACTTACGAATGATACACTCAGTGGAAAAACTGCTGAGTTCTTTTGGAACAGGGTTGTAGAGCATCATTCCTATGTTACCGGAGGTCATTGCGATCAGGAGTATTTTGGTCCGCCCGATTCATTGAGAGACAGGCTAAGTGAAAATACCACGGAGACATGCAATGTTTATAATATGCTAAAGCTTTCCAACCATCTGTTTGAATGGAATGCAAATGCAGAAGTAGCTGATTTTTACGAAAGAGCTTTGTTTAATCACATTCTTTCATCACAAAACCCTGAGAATGGTCAGGTTGTGTACAACTTATCTCTTGAAATGGGTGGTTTTAAAGCATTTCAAGATCCGGAATGGTTTACATGCTGCATAGGAACAGCTATGGAAACACATTCAAAATATACAGGTAGTATTTATTTTCACAATAATAACGAATTATATGTCAATCAATTCATTGCTTCAGTTTTGACATGGAAGGAAAAGGGAATTCAGATTACACAAAACACAAAATTTCCTGAAGAACAAGCTACCAGTCTTACTGTCGAATGCAATACACCCGTTGAACTGACAATTAAAATAAGGTACCCTTACTGGGCGTTAAAAGACTATACGGTTCTGGTAAACAATAAAGAAATACACAGTAAAAATAAGCCGGGATCATTTATATCAATTACACGCGAATGGAAATCAGGTGATAAAATTGAAGTGAAAATGCCCTTTACACTTCGGACCGAATCGATGCCCGATGATTCAAATCGCCTGGCTGTTTTATACGGACCTTTAGTACTTGCTGGCGATTTAGGCGCTGTTGAAGATTCAAATGCATTTACTGCTATGTATGTACCGGTTTTAATTCTTAACGACAGGAATCCGGGAACATGGTTGAAACCTGCAGAAGGAAAAATAAATACATTTGTTACCTGCAATACAGGAAGACCAAAAGATATTGAACTTAAGCCATTTTATGAAACCTATAACAGGCGTTATTCTGTTTATTGGGACGTATTTACCGAACAAAAATGGGAAGATTATAAGGAACAATATAAAGCGGATTTAGAGCAAAAGAAAAAAATTGAGGCAATGACGATTGATTTCTTTCAGCCAGGAGAAATGCAACCGGAACGTAATCATCATTTCAAGGATGACAATTCATGGTTGGGAGAGCTTCGTGGAAGAAAATACAGAGAAGCCCCAAAATGGTTTTCTTGCGAAATGAAAATAATTAAAAATCAGCCTGCTGCACTTATGGTCGATTATTGGGGCGGGTTCCCCGGTTCAAAGACATTTGATATTTTGGTCAATGGAGAACAAATTACAAGAGAAAATATCTCAAATATCAGTATCGGAAAATTTATCACAAAACAGTACACTATTCCTGATAAACTGTTAAAAAATCAATCGGTAATAACTGTGACATTTAAGGCTATTGAAGGTCACAGGGCAGGTCCGGTATTTGGAGTTCGAACAATACGAATTTAAAGCTAAGTATAAGAAATGAAAGAGTTATTTGTCCTAAAATTATTCAGGACAATAACTCTTTTGTTATTTAACCATCAAACTTTCAATAGTTTCAATATCTTTATAGAATGGCCTTCCGAGTTTCTTATAACCATTGGAAGTAATCAAAATATTTTCTTCGTTGCGTATTCCTCCAAAACTCCTATATTGCTCAATGCGATTAAAATTGAGAAACTGCTCATTCGTGTTTTTCGATTTCCATAAATCGATTAGTTCTGGAATAAAATAGATGCCTGGTTCGATTGTAAAGACAAACCCCGGCTTTAATTCTTTTGCCAATCTCAACGATTTAAGACCAAATTGTGTGCTTCTCTCATTACCTTGGTATCCAACCCATTTTTCGCCCAAATCCTCCATGTCGTGTACATCGAGTCCCATCATATGCCCTGTTCCGCATGGGAAGAACAATGCATGTGCTCCTGCCCTCAATGCTTCTTCAGTATCTCCTTTCATCAATCCTATATTCTTAAGGCCTTCGATGATTTCTTTACAAGCTGCAAAGTGTGCATCCATGAAGTTTATGCCGGGTTTAAGCATAGCTATGGCCTGTCGATGCGCATTTTGTGTAATAAGATATATTTCCTTTTGCTTTTGGGAGAACTTTCCTGAAACCGGAAATGTCGACGATAAATCACCGCAATAGCACATTTCGGTTTGAGCGCCGGCATCGAGCAAAAATAAATCACCCGTTGTAATCGTGTTGCCTTGATAATAGTTATGAAGTGTTTGTCCGTTTTTTGTTGCAATTATGGGAAATGCTAAGCCTCCACCGGAACTTAGAGCAATTCTTTGTGCTTCTGCCGCTATTTCTTTTTCCAGCATACCTGGCCGGGCTATCTTCAAAGCGGCAATATGCATGTCAATCGAAATGTTTACTGCTCTTTCGATTTCATCTATTTCTTCGCTGCTTTTAATTTCGCGCTGAGAAATAATCGCTTTTATAAATTCAACGGAAATGTGATTATCCATTTCATCGAAGGAATACTTTAATAGATTGTGAATTTTAAAACGATTTTCAGGCCGATAGGGTGGAAGATAATGTATTTTACGGTTTTTTGATATTGCATCCGATAGATAAGAGAAGAGTCTTTCCCTGGATGATGTCTGAAGTATTCCAACACTCAAAGCATTTTCTTCAAGAGATGGAAGGCTTCCTGTCCAGACAACTGAATCAATCGATGGGTCATTGCCAAATAGTATCTGCTTGTCATTGTCGATATCAATAATTGCAGAAAGCGAGGGGATATTAAGTCCGAAAAAATACAAGAAATTACTATCCTGGCGAAATGGATAAATATTATCGGTATAATTCATTGGGCTTAATTCATTTCCAAGGAATAACAAAACCCCCGAACCAACCTTCTTTTTAAGCTTCTCCCGTCGTTCAATATATAGCCGGGCATTGAATATACTTTGCATGACGATTAATTGATTAATATTTCTTCAATAAAATTAACTTGTGGTCAAGACTTGTTGTTATGAGTCGTTCCGTTTCATTGATGTGTTTAATGTAGGCTTTATTGATAAACTGAGAATCATTAATTTCGACCAGTGTATTCTCATTAATATCATTAATTGCATTCATTACATCGTTTATTGGAGTTCTGGTTGTTATGCTCGAAGGTATTGCCAGATGCAACCTGGTTATACCCCTAATTGTTTCGCCATATACAATTTGCGAGATGGGTACATACATACTCTTATTTTGATCCGAAAGGATTAATAAATCGTTAAATCTTTTTATTAATGTGTGCATGATAATTTGTGTTTATACCATTTCATATCCAACTGTTTTTGTATGCAAATAGTTCAATTCATAATACACAATAATAGCAAGGATTATTTAAATACAGACCTTCGTATTTTTCGTTATTTTATAAATACTCGTTACAATTTGTAAAATTTGTTCAAAAGAAAGGAAATTCCTTTCACATAAAATTTCGATGCAATTCCTATTAAAGAAACTTCTTCGAATATTCGCTGGGTGATTGGTCAAATTTTTGTTTGAAGCTTTTTGAGAAATATGCCGCATCATCGAAACCAACCATATTGGCAATTTCAGATACCGAAATTTCATTTTGAGATAAAAGCGAAGCGGCCCTGTTTAACCGTAATTCCTTGATAAAGTTATTTGTTGAATCGCCTGTTAAAGCTTTTAATTTTCTGTACAATGTTGATTGGCTCATGGCCATATCCCTGCTAAAGGTCTC
>JAHEEB010000623.1 GCA_024640925.1 Bacteroidota bacterium
GTGTCCTTTAAAGTGTGACAGAATTATAAAAAAGTCATAGTTTTTAAAATGAGAGCCAACATAATCGACCTTTATGTTTTTACCATTTTCAAATGGTATGGCTATATCGCCTTCTTCATCCATTATATCGACAGGTGCAATGGCTGTAAAACCGTGATCAATAGCTGCCTGTTTGTGCATCGCAGTGCTTGCCCTCTTGCCAGGGTATGCCGTGTTGCATTCCACTATAGTGCCATTAACTGATTGTACGAGTTCTTTTATCAAATCAGGGGAAAGAAAAAAGTGCCCCCCAGGTTCTCCCGTGCTTATTTTTACAGCAACCTTTCCTTCTGCTGTCCGACCAAGAGACTTATATATGGCCATTAAACCCTCAGAACTAATCTTTGAAGTCATATAAACAACAGATGTATCAAATGTCTTATTCGTTTCATTGTTTTCTCCAGATATTGAAGTGACTTCCTTCAAGCCTTTCTTCTCCTGATTAGTAAAAGAGCTAACCAAAAACGCGGTAACAAGAACAATGGATAGTATAGAAAATGATAATCTTTTCATGCTTCTGTTTTTCATTGCTAAATTATTAATCAATAAATGTATTGTTCAAACAATACCATACTTGAGTAAACCCTAAAATAATGATTTTAGTTTTTTATAAAAGATGTTGTACCAATAATTTTATTTTTAGTAATAAACTGGATAATGTAATTACCATGTTTTAAATTATCAATGGTAATTTCATGTTCACTTTTAAGTTTTGATACTGTTCTGCCATTCATGTCAATAATTTGAATGTATTCGTAGTTTTCACTTTCTGGAATATGAATAACTGAACCGGAAGGATTTGGATAAATTTGAATATTATTTGAAACTAAGTTATTTACAAATGTACTAGATGAATCAATACTTACCAATTTGTATGTTCTGCTTCCAAAACCTATATCTTCACCGTGTTCGAGAGTATGGATTCCGTTACGAGATTCCATTCTTTGAATGAGATTGTATCCATCATCGGCTGCGTATACCAAATCAACACAAGCCTGGTCTAAGGCCACAGGATCTAAAGAAGCCAGAATGCCAATATCTCCCATTGTTGGGGCAGCAGGACTATTGTCACAATCACAATCCACAGATAAATTACTCATTACACTGATATAGATAATATTTTCACCAAAAGTATCGGCAACTGCATAGGCGGCTTCTGCCATCGATTCCAAAAAAGGGTCTTGTGCACCGCCCCATGGACTGGTCATACTGTTTCCTGCGGTATGTATCCAACATTTACCTGCTGTGGATGCAATACCAATAGACATGTTTTTAATTGCACCACCAAAACCGCCCATTGCATGACCCTTAAAATGTGACAAAACAATTAAGAAATTATAATTTAACAAATGAGAACCCACAAAATCCTGGGTAATGTTGTTTCCATTTGGTACAGGAATTGGAATATAACCATCCTCGTCCATTATATCTGTTGGAGCTATAGCAGTAAATCCATGGTCTATCATCACTTGTTTGTGCGCGGCAGTATTTGCCCGACCTCCTCCATAGGCTGTGTTACATTCCACAATGGTTCCATTTACCAATTGCACAAGGTCTTTTATAAAATCAGGTTGTAAATAATTATTGCCACCAGGTTCTCCTGAATGTAATTTTACAGCAACTTTTCCAGTAGCTTTTCTTCCTAATGCATTGTAAACCGCTATCAAACCTTTTGAGCTAATATCTTTTGTCATAAAAACAATTGAAGAATCTTCAGCCAGATATTTGTTTGCTTTACCAGTAGTTTCAATTTTATTATGTCGCTCACTTTGATTTGTAAAAGCACTTATAATAAATGTAAGAACCAAGACAATGGGTAGCATAATAACCAAATATTTTTTCATATGTTTTCTTTTTAGTGGTTAAAACATTATTAAAATTATTAAAATTATTGAAATGTAAAAATCGGATGTTTTTAATTAAAATAGCTTATACAGATTACTGGTATTCATACCATTTTCACTGATTATTTTTGGTACCATATCATTTTAATATTTAATGATTTATTTTTGTATTAAAGCAAAAAATGCAGGTCATGAAGAATATTTACAGAATTGAATCAATATCTGATTTCAACAAATTAAACGGGGTTGAAACCTTACATCCCCTGGTGAGCATAATTGACTATTCAAAGGTTGATGTGGCCTTTACTGAACATACACATTATTATTATGGCGTATACGCTGTATATTTAAAGGAGTTTATTTGCGGGGAACTTACTTATGGACACAACAAATATGACTATCATGAAGGCAGTCTGGTATTTGTATCTCCCGGGCAGGTTATTAAATTGATGCTTAATAAGTCTGTAACCAAAAGAAAAGGGTGGGCCCTTATGTTTCATCCAGACCTGATACATGGAACGAATCTGGGAAAACAAATCAATGATTATCATTTCTTTTCTTATGATATTAGTGAAGCTTTGCATATTTCGGAGCGCGAAAGAAAAATGGTGATAGAAAGTTTTGATAAAATTTCCTTCGAAATAAACCATTCTATTGACAAACATAGTAGAAAGCTGATTGTAAATAATATCCAACTTTTACTTGATTATTGTATTCGATATTACGACCGTCAGTTTATTACGCGTGAACAATTGAACCTTGGTACATTGGAAAAATTTGAACGAGAGCTGAATGCTTACTTCGTATCTGAAAAACCAAAAACCATAGGATTACCTTCTGTTTCATATTTTGCAGATATTATGGAATTCTCTGCCAATTATTTTGGTGATTTGGTAAAAAAAGAAACCGGAAAGTCGGCCCAGGAATATATACACTTAAAAATTATTGATATTGCTAAAAATCGGATTCTTGATACATCAAAAACTGTTAGTGAAATAGCATACGAACTTGGTTTTAAATATCCACAACATTTTACCCGTATGTTTAAGAACGAAACAGGTTTTTCACCAAATCAGTATAGATTGTTGAATTAAATACAAACTTATACACGAAGCGGGTACGGTGGTTCTTGTATTTTTCTTTCCATGTTCATTCGTTATCATGGTGCAGAGTTTTTTTAGGCTTGTTGGTAACGTTGGGTGTATGAAATGTTGGGAATACTATTACTTACAGTACTTTTTTATATCATATTAAAATACTCTATTGAGTCTACGATTGCATTCTCAATTGGTGTAAACTTAATATTTAGTGCCTCTTTTACTTTTTTGTTATTATAATAGTTATTTATCGTTAATATTTTTGTATTGACTGAAGAAATATCTGTTTTAATTCCAAAACTCCTTAAAATATCTCCAATTAGTCCGATGAATTGAAGAATAAAATCTGGAATTGGAATTAAAGTTGTTTTTTGTTTGTTCAGAGAAATAACCTTTTTATAAAAATCTTTATAACTGATATTTTCATTTGCAAGAATGTATTTTTGTCCTGATTGATTCAAAACAAATGTTTCAATGATTGCATTAACGACATCTAAAACGTGAATGAAATTTTTGCCTCCAGATGGATAAAAAACAAAACGTTTATTCAATGCCATTAATATGATTCTTCCAGAACTTGGTTTGGTATCATTTGCGCCGAGCATAAATGTCGGGCTAATGGTTGTTATATTCAATTTTGTCGCATTTTTATCAATGATTTTCTGCGCTTGATTTTTACTTAACGCATAAAGTGATTTTGTAAAAGGTTTTTTCATTGGATATTCCTCCATCCCTGGGGCTAATTTACTGCCATATCCATAGGTGTTTGCAGTACCAATATAAACCAGTTTTTTTATTTTACTTTCAATGCAAGCTTCAATAATGTTTTGAGTGCCCAGCACAT
>JAHEEB010000624.1:0-568 GCA_024640925.1 Bacteroidota bacterium
GTTTTCTTGAAAGTGCTGCCGATTATATGATGTACACAAAGGATTTAATAGTATTCAATAAATACCTGTATGTGATTATAAAAGTACTTGTATTAATCTCTTTCTTTTATTTCCAGAGTGGATATGTGCTTATAGGAGACCTTTTTAAAAATTATTTACTGAAAATAACCTCTTTTGTTCTCATTGCCTGCAATATCTTACTAATTGGATATGATATCTCTTCCGTTTTTTTCAATGCAGGTGAGAGAGAACATGTTATGGGCGGTTTTGCGTTAACATTCGGTTGTATTGGAATAGTATATGGAATTGCCCTTATTCGTCTTAAAACTCTGGTAGGAGGAATAGCTAAATATGCTGGTGTTTTTGAAATCATTTCAGGGTGCTTTCTCATTTCAATTCTTTTGGCATTTGTTGGTTTAATAACTTTAATCCCTGCTGAGCTATTCGAAATTATTATGATTTACAAAATAGTTGAATTAATTAAAGCAAAACAAATAGAAATAAAAGCAATGAATATTTAATCCCAAATTCCAGTAGTACATTGCTAGTTTTGTTCCAGGGCTGCATT
>JAHEEB010000624.1:578-3822 GCA_024640925.1 Bacteroidota bacterium
TATAGCAATTTCTCCACCAATTCGACCAATCAGGAGAATAGGCTATTGCAGCATGGTACATCTCAGAAGAATGACAGGAAGTGACAAATAGAATTTTTAGGTTTAGAATATTCTTAATATTGTTAAAGAACCTTAATTTTTGTGTTCTGTGCAATATCATTTACTATAATAGTAAATTGTGTTGAGTCTTTTTCAAGTCCATCGGAAACAATAACTTTTATAATATAAGTTCCCGACTGACCATAACTTGTTCTCCACGTAAGCAAATTATCAGTACTGTAGGTTTTTCATGATAGGTGAGATGTTAGAAAAAATCAAATATCATAGAAATAATTTTTATTTAATTAGATGTAAACAACAATATATGAACAAAATGAAGATAATGTTCAAAAAATCAAAGATTTGATATGAATTGTATTATTCCTATTTCACCTAGAACAATGGATCTGGCTTTAATTATGTAATTATTGTATTTTTTCTATAATCTCAGTTAAAGTCCAACCTAAGCAATAGTCTTAAAGGAAAGTTCATTTCTTACTAAGTGGAAGTATTATTAACCTAAAGCCGAAACATATCATAGATGAAAGGTCTGAAATGTAAAACCATCCATCCGCAAGAAATGATAACGTCGAATATGATGAGTTCCTTTACAGAATAGGTGCCGTTTTTAAGCTCGAAGGTGAAAAAAATGCGAAGAAAAAACTGAACGAGAAAAAACAAGAAGATAGAAATTCCATATGGATTATACTCTCTGGCTTCATGGAAGTCAAATTTCATAATACACGAAAAGCTTCGTGAAAGTCCTGTTGAAATGGAGCTTTCGCCGGTAATTAATGAATAGGAGGAGGGAATTGGATGTTTTAACCCTGTATATGCAAAAAAACCGGAGTAGATAAAAATACAAAGTATAACTCCGGCAAAAATGAGATTAATTAAATTATATGTTTTTCTATCCTGATCCAACTATTTTCGCCCTTTCCTAGTGCTATCAGTAATTTCAATGACAAAAGCTTTAACAGCTTTTCCTGCGGCTTTTCCTAATTTTCTTCCTTTTTCTTCATCAGTCAAACTATCCAACGATTTATCCAATTTTTCATCAAGGTTGTCGATATGAGAATCAAGGCTATCTAGTTCGCTTTCCAGGTTACGCAAGACATCTTCCATATCGCCACCAAGTTCTTTTTTAAATTCTTTGTTAAAAGCTTTATCAAATTCGTCCGATTCATCATTTGAATGATCTTCCCAGTCATTAATTTTTTTAGAAAGTGTTTTCCAGGGTCGGTTTTTATCACTTAATGTTTGTGTCAATTTAAGTCCGGCGAGGCATGTGCAAATGATTGAAATAACTAAGCCTGCCAGAATCAGACCTGTTGGTGCCAATACTTTACGGGCTTGCGAAAGTCCAACAGCTCCAAGTGATGCCCCAAGTATTCCAAATACCAATCCGGCAAGAAAAGTACAGGGAAAAAAGGCTAATAAAAGACCAATAATTCCCAGAACAAATCCGGCAATTCCTAGTCCTAAGCCACTGCTAGGTATTTCTTGGTTTCTTTCCATGGTTAATATTTTATACAGACAGCAAATTTAATACATTTTTAAGGATGCTGTTAAATTTGTTATTTCTTAGAAATCGTATGAGCATAGACATTTGTCAAAATATATCTCATTTATGACGATCTAAAGTAATGTTTCGTTACAAAGAGGGATTAAATTTTCACATTTTTTAAGAAACTATAAGAAAGCTAAAAAATAAACAGATAACCGAACTAAAAAAAGTTGACAAAAATCAATAAGGGCAGAATATCCATCCACCCTTATCCATTCGTTTATTTGTATGAGTTATTTTTCGACCGAACGTTTACCTTGCCCTAAATAAAAATTAAGTACATGGTCTTCACTACCGGCGATGGTAAGCGATTGAGCAGAAGCACTTGCATTGCTGCTTACATAGTTTTCGGCTTTGTAGGAAGATCCACGGTTGGTCATATAAATGCCCTCTACTTTTCCACTATTGTTAATCTTTGCGATTGCTGCAGCCCCAGATCCGCTGCCTACAGCTGAAATAGTTACAGTTGGTGGGGTCTTATAACCACCTCCACTATTATCAACAGCATAGTATTCCGATGCAAATGAACCATTTTTGTCGAAATCGGAAGCGGAAAGCTTAAGAATTGCATTTGATAATGTGGCCAAATCATAAATTGTTATAGTTGGCTCTGAAGTATAACCATATCCACCATCATCCACAGTAATATAATCGATCTTTCCATCTTCAACACTAATTGTTCCGGTTATAAAGCCTTGGCCACCACCACCGGTAGCTGCAACATAAACATTATTATTAGTGTATCCCGAACCTGCATTGGTCACCTGTATACCTATAACCGAACCTGATGTCAGGTTGATTTGGCCTGTGGCTGTATTATTGGTGAGGGTGTCAGACATGGTAATGGTTATTTTATCATTGGAGGTGTAACCTGATCCTCCATTATTAATTTGAAGATTGGCAGTATAACCATTTGATGAATAATTCAAAGAACTTACTACTAATGCCGCATTGGCACCAGTTGTAGATTGAATTTTAACAGTCATCTGGCTATTGTCGTTGGTCAGGAAACGTCCGTTTGTTGTTACATTAATCCCGGTAATAGTCCCGCTGCCATCTACAATAGGGGTTGCCAGATAACTAATATATTGGTGGCTAAAAGTAATTGTTGGAGCACTATAACTATCGCCGTTTTTGGTAACATCAACATAAGTAATTACATTTTTGGCGATCTTTACTTCGATGTTGGCTTCTGTATTTGCTTCAGCATTATCGACGGATAAAGTATAAGTTCCGTCAGTATAGTAGTTTCCGCTGTTGGTCAGGTTAATAGATTGTATCCCATTATCATTTCCAATGACAGCCGTGGCAGTTGCACCTGTTCCGGTAATAGTAGGAGCTGAGAAAGTAATGAAAGCTGGAACTATATCCGTTTCATAGCTGCTAAGGTAACCGTTTGAACCAAATACTGCAGATAGCGTTCTTTTTACTTCGCTGGCTGTTTCTAATTCTTCGCCAATGTATGTGGGCATATAAAGAGTTTGTTCATCTTCAAAATCACTTACGGAAACTACATAATCCAAACCATCGGCAGTGGAAGGTACCACCATTTCATAATTGCCATAAGAATCGGTAGTAGCTTCAAGAGTTAGCCCTGAGTAAGATATTTGTTCGATAATCCCTTGTTTTACATTGGCT
>JAHEEB010000625.1 GCA_024640925.1 Bacteroidota bacterium
TTATCCGTAGCAATAACATCACGCAGGAGGCGTAGTTCTTCCTGTTTGTTAGCGGGGAGATGGGTGAGTGAGGTTTTCAAAATGAGTTATTGTTTGCTGCTAAAATAACTATTTTAATGAAATGAATCTAATCATATTAACTTGGAACATTGCCTCATCATGAAGAAATACAAAGATTAAAGGCTTTTTGTGAATAGAAAACTTTTTGGTTAATTGTCTGGTTTTTGCAAAGTAAAGTGAAAAACAGAGCCTATCTCATCTTTGATTTTAGCCCAAATTTTTCCACTGGGTCTCCACTAGTTCCCTGTACAAAAACAGTCCAACCTGTTCCTTACCTTTTCTGAGCTGTCAAAAAAAATCAAATCTGGGTTTTGGTTTATACAAAAAAATGAAGTAAACTTGAAGAACTAACATCATAACATTGTGTCTTATTTATTATGGATGTTGCATTAAATATAATAACCAATACACTTACTGCTTGTGAAGAACTATGGGAATTAAATGAAGTGAATAAGGAAATATACCGATGTCCAGATTGTCTTACAATTTTAGTTCCTGCATCATTTTTAAGAACAAACAAAAAAAGACCATATTTCTTTTATCTTGAGAATAAACCACATAGTACTGAGTGTTCCTATAACCATATAAACGAAATTGAGAGAAAGGCTCAAAAACAATCTATAAAAACGGATGGAGGATTTCCATTACCTTTCCCGAGTAAGTTGATTTTGAATGATGTTGTAGACATAGAAACAGATGCTTTACCAAGGAATTCTCAATCATCCGTGCAAAGTATCGTAAAAAAGACTTTTCCGGAAAAAACGTCACTAAATCATCATCGCACAGTTACTACAATTAGGAATATTGTTCGACAGTTTATAAATTTTCCACATGATAGAGATTTGCCATTATTAATTCCATTTACAGAATCCCAGAATAATACATATTCCGATGTTTTCAAAAGAATAAAAAATGGCATAAATTATAATGGATATCATATTTTTTACGACAGGTTATATTTTAGTAAACCTATCCTTAATGATAATATGATGGAAATTAGGTTATGTGCAGGTATTTGGGAAAAGAAAAGGCAAGTTAAATCGTGTACTTTGCTAATTGATTTATCTTCAATAACGCCACGACAAAGAGAACTTATTTTAAAGGAAATTGAGGTTACACGTGATGAGGCAATCGAAACCAACAATCTCGAAAATAATGAACGCTTATTGGGTTATATCTTCTTTCTTGGCAAACAAGATGAAAATAATAAGCAAGTGTTTCATACAAATAATCATCGTTTTATTTCCTGTATAACGGTACCTCAATCTTATTTTCTTTAATTTTTATCCCTATTTGATTGAAATTGAAGTGACTGCAATTACCTGACAAGTATTTCAATTTTGGATGATCCGTTAAAATTTCGTCATTTCCATCAAAGGCATCGATTTTGACACAACTTGAGGTTGTCTTCCAGAATTCCCGTATTTATTTAACAGTTACTTTTGGATTCTATCTTGATAGGTTTAATATATGAGAAATAAAAAGTTTTTTTTTAAGACAACATAATACCTGCAACCATGATAAATAATACCAATACTGTCAGAATAATTATAATTTGTTTGGTAGTGAATTGCTCATTGCTTCCAAACAAAATATTTATGAAATCATTAATATATTTTCTCACTAGATAGATTATAAAGTATGTTAAAATAACCTAGAAATACAGAATCCGAAAATAAACAATAAAGAACCTGTCACAGAACTACTAATTAAGTTATTCATTTTCAGGTATAGAAAGTGTCCAGACTTTTTTAAGTGGAATTTCTACTTTAATTTCATCATCCAACTTATCATAGTTATTTAAAAATTCCTCTATAATTTCTTTTTGTCCCCAGAGTCTGACTTTAAAAAAATGGGTTGATCTTTCTTTTTCAACGGAATTTTTAAATCCATTCCAAGATACTAATAGCCCATGATCAGCTCCAAAATTGTGAATTGCACCTATTAATTGGTCTAACGTTGGTCTATCAATTGGAGTATCTGTTGATTTAACTTGAATACAAAGTTTTGGGTTTCCAAAACCCATTTGGGATGGAGCTGCAAGTATATCAACACCTTTGTCCGCGCCTTCAGGCGAATGATATGTTGTATATCCTTTTGCTTTAAGAATAGATTCAATTAAGAACTCCATTCTATGGCCTTGAAATTTTCTTATGATTAATTTAGAAATTTGGTCTTTAGAAAATTCCTCTAAATCAATTAAAGAATTTTCGATTAACTCATCCTCATTATCTGATAGTTCAGTTCTTTTAGAAATTATATCTGAAGTCTTTGTACTCCAGTTATTCTTACTCATTTTTTTAATACGTTCTTCCGAATTGTTTCTTTGTATTTGGCACACTGTCATGAAAGCACCAAAGGAATATAAAATATCTTGATCAAAATTTGAACGGGGTATATCCTGGGCAAACCAATTTACTTCTCTATAATGATAAAAAGGATTTTTTGCTTTTTTGTCATATTTATAATCTCCTTTTATTTCTCCAATATGTATCACAGACTTTTGTTTACTTGGAAGAACTACCCAATCACCCTTTTGAATTTTATTTGCCATAGGATAAACCTGCCCAAGCCAATTTCTAACGGTATTTTTTTTGGAATTAACATATAAATCAAGCATATAATCATACAATTTTTGACGATCGGAATAATTAGCTAAATCAATATTAAGGTCTTCCCAAGTGAGATAAACCCTTCCATCATTTAAAAACTTATTTTCAAATTCTCCTGATTTGCCTGCCCTGAAAATCCAAATTGCCATTGTATTTTAATTAGTTGTTCATTGACTGATATTACAATAATAAATATACATCTAAAATAGGAAAATTAATACATTATATTAAATTCTTTGCCTTCAACACATACATTGATGTTTATGATTAACATTTCACAATAAATCTTCACCTGGTTGAAAATCTTTCTTTCTTTTCTCCCTTATCTGACGTATTTTGCATCTTTAATGTAAGTTATTAAAAGATACAATGTCAGAAGATCAAAAAAAGGTTTTAGAGCAGCAGCTTTGGAATATTGCCAATACACTTCGTGGTAAAATGAACGCCGATGAATTTCGGGATTACATCCTTGGGTTTATTTTTTACAAATACCTATCCGAAAAAATGTTCCGTTATGCCGATTCTATATTAAAACAGGACGGTATTAAATACAAAGATATCGACG
Organism: Bacteroidota bacterium; assembly: GCA_024640925.1. Lineage (GTDB taxonomy): Bacteria > Bacteroidota > Bacteroidia > Bacteroidales > UBA10428 > UBA10428. The sequence continues at coordinate 3,238 of JAHEEB010000625.1, forward strand.
AAAATTCAGCTAAAGGAAAATCATACATTCAGGCTATCAAAGAAGAATCGCTCGAAAAGCTTGGATATTTCCTAAAACCATCTGAATTATTTAGTGAGGTGGCCAAACGTGGCAATGGGGATAAAGAAGGCGACAAACATTTTATCCTTGAGGATCTCGCAAAAATACTCGTTAGCATCGAGCAAAGCACCATGGGAACCGCCAGCGAGGATGATTTTGACAATCTCTTTGAAGATCTGGATTTGACCAGTACCAAGCTTGGGAGAACAGAGTCGGCAAAAAATGAGATTATTTCTAAAGTACTCTCCCACCTGGATAAAATAGATTTTCAACTTGACAACATGGAGCTCGATGTGCTGGGAGATGCATATGAATACTTAATAGGGCAGTTTGCCAGTGGGGCTGGGAAAAAGGCAGGTGAGTTTTACACCCCGCAGGAAGTAAGTAAGGTACTTGCAAAATTGGTAACCACAGGCAAAAGCAAACTAAAATCAGCTTATGACCCAACCTGTGGATCCGGATCACTACTACTACGTGTAGCACGCGAAGTAAAAGAAGTATCTAATTTTTATGGGCAGGAGCT
>JAHEEB010000077.1 GCA_024640925.1 Bacteroidota bacterium
TAAAATCTGCTTTTTTGCTAATAATAAAACCTACGGAAAACCTGATGAATACACGATTGAATATTGGGATGGTGCAAAATGGCTACTGGTAGAGGGGATAACAAAAACGCCTTCCCTGCCAACTGGAAATACAGCTAATATAGCATCCTTTGACACGGTTACGACTACTCAAATCAGGATTAACCTTAAAAATGAATCAAAAAGATTTTTTATTGCCTTAAACGAAGTAGAAATATATTAATTCCTTTGTCCCGATATAAGGTTTGAGACAATTTGAGTTTTTAGCAAAAATGATAGTCTCAAGGTATCGGAAAATGGGTATAAATAAAAGTATATAAAACGCATACCCTATTTATGGTATTAAAAATCACATAAAGCGGCTATTGTTTATCTATTATGTTCTCATCACCTTTGTACAGACATTTACACTGGTTAATTAAAATAAAAAGAAAATGAAATATCACTTCTTCAAAAAACATATAGGTAAAACAAATTGTGGATTAAGTGCAGGTGGAATAATATATTGCATTTACAATTTTTTTCTGGAATAGTTAGTGAATCATAGTAGTTAGTTAGGATTAATTTAATTAGGGCTATTTTGGCAACCTGCTTTAAGCCAAAGCAGGTTGCCTTTTTTTGTTTTAAAAAATTTTATGACTATTCAAACTAATTAGCATCCAATTTTGTTTAGAAAAAAGAAAATAATTCTATGCCAATAAATGTTCCGGATAACTTGCCTGCAATTGAAATTCTTAAAAATGAAAACATTTTTATAATGGAAAAGATGCGTGCATCTCATCAGGATATTCGTCCGTTACGCATAGCCTTATGTAATTTAATGCCTTTAAAAATAATAACCGAAACCGATTTTATAAGAATCCTTTCTAATTCGCTGATTCAGATAGAACTAGACTTTTTTTATATGGATAAGCATGATTCGAAAAACACTTCAAAGGAGCATCTGAATATTTTTTACAAAACATTTAATCAGATTAAAGACAATCGATATGATGGTTTGATAATAACTGGAGCTCCTATTGAACACCTCGAGTTTGAGGAAGTTGACTACTGGAACGATATGAAAAAAGTTCTGGATTGGAGCAGTTCTAATGTAACAAACACATTGCATATTTGCTGGGGTGCTCAGGCTGGTATGTATTATCACTACGGAATTCCAAAATACCCATTGGAAAAAAAACTTTTCGGGGTATTTGAACATCAGATTATAGAAAATAAAATGCCTCTTTTCAGAGGGTTTGACGATACTTTTTTTACGCCACATTCGCGATATACCGAAACAAGGGAAAAAGACATTCAACAACATTCCGAACTTTCATTGGCAGCCTATTCCGAAGAAGCAGGTGTACATGTTGTAGTTTCCAAAAATAACAGGCAGATATTTGTTACCGGTCATTTTGAATATAATCCGTCTACATTAAAAACCGAATTTGAGAGAGACAAAGCAAAGGGATTACCCATTTCTCTACCAAAAAATTACTTCCCTGGAAATAACCCTGAAGCTAAACCTGCTGTTAAATGGAGGGCAAGTGCTAATTTGTTTTTTATAAACTGGTTGAATTATTATGTTTATCAGGAAACGCCATTCAACATCGAACAAATTGGTCAGCAACAGGCTTTTTAAAAAGCTTTCAAATTCTTACAATCCCTGCTAAGTATAAATACGTACCCTATTTATGGTATTCAAAATGCCATATCTGCGGGATTTTATAATTTACTGATCCATTGCATTTTTGTACCATAATTAATTCTAAAAGTTAAAATTATGGCACACATATCAAAACATTTGACCGATTTAATCGGAAATACTCCTCTTCTGGAACTTACAAACTATAATAAAGTCAATAATGCTTCGGCTACTATTATAGCAAAACTTGAATACTTCAATCCGGCAAGCAGTGTTAAAGACCGTATTGGCTTTGCTCTTATAACTGATGCTGAGAAAAAAGGACAGTTAAAAAAAGATACGGTAATCATTGAGCCAACCAGTGGAAATACAGGTATTGCTCTTGCATTTGTTGCAGCATCGAAAGGATATAAACTTATATTGACCATGCCCGAAACCTTTAGTATTGAACGTAGAAACTTGTTAAAGGCTTTGGGGGCTGAACTGGTATTAACTCCAGGTGCCGATGGAATGCCCGGAGCTATTAAAAAAGCTGAAGAATTGCATGCAGAAATACCCAATTCTTTTGTACCACAACAGTTTAAAAACCCGGCAAACCCCGAAGTGCACAGAAAAACAACAGCTGAAGAAATATGGAAAGATACCGATGGAAAAGTGGACATTTTTGTCAGTGGAGTTGGTACCGGAGGTACAATTACAGGTGTAGGTGAAGTTTTGAAAAAAAGAAATCCGAGTGTTAAAATTGTTGCCGTTGAACCTAGCGATTCACCAGTACTTTCAGAAGGCCGGAAAGGTCCTCATAAAATACAGGGTATAGGTGCTGGTTTTGTGCCCGATGTTTTAAACCGTACCATTATTGATGAAATTATTACTGTAAGCAACGACGAGGCTTTTAACGCAAGTCGCCAGCTTGCAAAAATTGAAGGACTTTTAGTTGGTATATCATCGGGTGCTGCCACGCATGCTGCCCTTCAATTGGCCAAGCGTCCTGAAAATAAAGGCAAAAACATTGTTGTAATTCTTCCTGATACAGGTGAAAGATATCTCTCTACTGTTCTATTTCAGTTTGAAGAACAAGCTATTGTAAATAAATAGACTGAATAAATTGGCTGGTTAAAAAAAAGCTATGGAAAAAATTATCGATTCAATATCAAAGGAAAATTTAATCAGGGAATTAACACCTGAAAAATTTCTAAAACACACGTCCAAAGGTAATAATGATGTTTACAGCTTTACATTTCGTGAAGCTCCTTCAGTAATGTATGAAGTTGGCCGGTTAAGAGAAAAATCGTTTCGGAAAATAGGATGCGGAACCGGACAGGCTTTAGATTTGGATGAACACGATGTTGAACCGAACAGCTACCAGCAGCTTATAGTATGGAACCCACGAGAAAATGAAATTGTCGGAGGCTATCGGTTTGCCTTATGCCAAAACCATCTGAGCAATTTACACAGCCTTTCAATGACTCACTATTTTGATTTTTCAAAAAGATTTGTTTCCGATTATTTGCCTTATTGTGTAGAACTTGGCAGAGCATGGGTAAATCCGGATTACCAACCTTCGTCAGGGGAAAGGAAATCAATATTTGCGCTAGATAATTTATGGGATGGGCTTGGTGCAGTTATAATAAAGTATCCTCAAATAAAATATATGTATGGCAAGATTACCTTTTCTGCATCGTACAATCCAATTGCACGGGTCTTATTACAATGGTTGCTGGATCACTATTTAAGAGATAAAAATAACATGGTGAAACCAACAAGTCCTGTAAAGGTGCCAAATGTCCTGCAAGTTTCCGGAATTTGTCCTTCGGGTAATAATTTCGAACAAGATTATAATTCCATAAACCGGTACATAAGAAGCATTGGACTGAGCATTCCTCCATTGGTCAATGCTTACCTAGGGTTGACTAGAAAGTTAACAACCTTTGGTACTGCAAATAATCCGGAATTAAACAATTCGTTCGAGACAGGAATAATGATAAATATAAAAGACATATATCCTGAAAAATATCAACGATATGTTGGAAGTATAAAAAGTGAGGAATATACATTAGTCTAAATATTCAATTCAATAGTTGTCTTAATAATCCCCCAAACTTTGAGAAAGAAAATAATTTTTAAACTTTAAATTCAAATAAAATGGCTTCAGAAAACTTACATTTCGAATCGCTGCAGTTGCATGCAGGACAAGAAGTTGACCCAACTACAGGTTCAAGAGCAGTTCCAATTTATCAAACATCTTCTTATGTATTTAAAAATTCGGAACATGGGGCAAATCTTTTTGCACTTAAAGAATTCGGGAATATTTACACCCGTCTTCAAAATCCGACTACCGATGTGTTTGAAAAAAGAATAGCAGCACTCGAAGGCGGTGTTGCAGCATTAGCAACCTCATCCGGTCAGGCTGCTCAGTTTATTGCACTTACCAATATTCTGGGTGCAGGTGATAATCTTGTTTCTACCTCCTATCTTTATGGTGGTACCTATAACCAGTTTAAAGTCCAGTTTAAACGACTTGGTATACAGGTAAAATTTGTTGATGGGGATAAACCTGCAGATTTTGAAAAATTAATCGACAGCAAAACCAAGGCGATATATCTTGAAACTATTGGTAATCCACGTTTTAACATACCTGATTTCGATGCTATAGCTGCAATAGCTAAAAAGAATAACATTCCTCTTGTTGTTGATAATACTTTTGGTGCGGCAGGATATCTGTTCCGCCCTATCGAACACGGGGCTAATATTGTGGTTGAATCAGCAACCAAATGGATAGGCGGTCATGGTACCAGCATAGGCGGTGTAATAGTTGATGCAGGTAATTTTAATTGGGCAAACGGTAAGTTTCCTCAATTTACCGAACCTTCTGAAGGATATCATGGATTAATCTTCTGGGATGTATTTGGTGCACCCGGCCCATTTGGGAATATAGCTTTTGCAATTCGTGCGAGAGTAGAAGGTTTGCGTGATTATGGTTCAACAATTAGCCCTTTTAATTCATTTCTTTTGCTTCAGGGCTTAGAAACCTTGTCTTTGAGGGTACAACGGCATGTCGATAATGCCATTGAACTTGCCACATGGTTGTCAAACCATCCAAAAGTAGAACATGTCGATTATCCGGGCTTATCGAATAGTCCATATCATGAATTAGCAAAAAAATACCTGAAACATGGCTTTGGTGGTGTATTATCCTTTAAACTTAAAGCCGGAAAAGAAGCAGCAGATAAGCTGGTTAATAATCTTAAACTTATAAGCCATCTGGCTAATGTCGGTGATGCAAAATCGCTTATAATTCACCCCTCTTCAACTACTCATCAGCAGCTTTCAGAACAAGAGCAGATTAAATCAGGTGTAATACCTGGAGCTCTCCGTTTTTCTGTAGGTATCGAACATATCGATGATATCAAGGCAGATCTGGAACAAGCATTTGCCACAATCTAATTTTATATTTCAAAACATTAAATGTTTCATGTTCTGCATTGAAACATTTAATGTTTAATGTACACTAAAACAATTGACATTATCGATAATTTTGTCCGTTGTTAATTATTGGATTAATTACAATTCGATATAATGTTGATATTTTGATGATTGTATCTGCTATCAGATCATTGAATAAAACAAAAAAATGAAAACTATGAAGAAACTTATACTAATTTCCTCCCTTTTATTGATAATACAGGTAGCACAAACACAAACCACCAATGATATTCTGAATGTTCTGATCGGAAATGGCACCATTAAACAGGAACAAGCTGATTCTCTGCGGGCTGAAGCAGCCATAAAACAACAGGAATCCGATGCAAAGAAAAAGTCTTTTCAGGTTACTTCCGGCAAAGCACTTCAGTTGTCAGGATATGGACATTTCCGATATCAGTACCTACAGGAGGAAGGAAAGAACGATGGATTTGATATCCGTCGTGCTTATCTTGATATAAAAGGCGATATTACACCTTACTGGGGTTATCGTATACAAACCGATTTTGCCGGAACGCCAAAGATTGTTGATATATATGCCGATTTTAAGCTTAACGACAAGCTCAATTTTACTATCGGTCAACAGGTAATCCCTTTTTCATTAAACAATGTAACTTCAAATACGAAACTCGAATTAGCTGACAGGGCGCAAGTTGTAGAAGCTTTATCTTCAAGAAAAGGCGATGTACTGGGCGATAACAATGGGCGGGATATTGGTATTTCAGCATATGGAAGTTTGCTGACAATTAACAATCGTAAATTACTAGAGTACAGAATTGGAATTTTTAATGGTTCGGGAATTAATAAAACAGATTTAAACGAAGCCAAAGATGTTGTCGGACGTATTTTGCTTCATCCTGTTAAAGGACTTGATTTAGGCGGTTCCTATTATTCGGGATGGACACCAGATTCCGCCTCTTTAAACAATAAAACCGTTCCTGCTCAATTAGGCTTGCGTAACAGAATTGGTGGCGAAATTAGTTATACATACAAATATCTGAATTTAAAAGCCGAGTATTTAACTGGTACTGATGGAGATGTGATAAAATCGGGATATTATGCCCAGATAGCTGCCTTTGTAATGCCAAATAAACTTCAGGTTGCCGGACGTTACGATACTTACGATAAAGATGTTGATAAGGAAGATAACATTTCGACCAATATTACTTTTGGTGTTAACTATGTCATCAATTCAAATGCATTTCTTCAAATAGCATATACAATTAAACAAGAGGAAGGAAAAATTGTTGATAACAACATTGGAGCAGTACAACTGCAAATCAGTTTCTAATAAAAATAAAAATAACTATGAAAAAAATAACTAGATTTCTGCTTCTTGGGGTTTTGATTCTCACAATTGTTGCGGGCCCCGTAAGAGCTCAGGATAATATGCAGGGGAAAATTACATTGTCCGGTGCATGGGCACTTTATCCCATGGCAGTTAAATGGGCAGCTGAATATAAAAAAATCCATCCCAGCGTAAAAATTGACATTTCAGCAGGTGGTGCTGGTAAAGGTATGACCGATGCTGTATCCGGACTTGTTGATATTGGTATGGTTTCAAGGGAAGTTTACCCTGAAGAATTAAAAAAAGGCGCCTTGGCTTTTGCTGTTGCCAAAGATGCTGTGGTTGCCGTTGTTAATGAAAAAAATCCTGCAATTAACGATATCCTTACAAAAGGATTGAAAAAAGATGCAGCCAGTAATATATGGATATCGGGCAAATATAAAAGCTGGTCTCAGGCACTGACAACCTCATCTAAAGCACCAATTCATGTGTATACTCGCTCCGATGCTTGCGGCGCTGCCGAAACATGGGCAAAGTTTTTCGCAAAAAAACAGGAGGACTTATTGGGTAGTGGTGTTTACGGAGATCCAGGACTTGCTCTTGCAGTGAAAAAAGATCAGCTGGGTATTGGTTATAACAATATCGGTTATGCTTTTGATCAAACCACCAGGAAACAAATTGCCGGTATAAGGGTTGTACCAATAGATATAAATAATAATGGTAAAATTGATGCTGACGAAAATTTCTATAATACACTGGACGAACTGGTAAAAGCGATTGCTATTGGCAAATACCCGTCACCTCCGGCCAGGGATCTTTATTTTGTAACAAAAGGTAAACCTTCTAATCCTGTTGCTGCAGCATTTATCAGATGGGTATTAACCGATGGCCAGAAATATGTGCAGGAATCAGGATACATCAATCTTTCAGCTGAAAAACTTACCGGAGAATCAAAAAAGCTTTAGGAGCATGTTAAAATTCAGACTATTTAAAGAGAATTTTGCCCGGCATTATATGCTGGGCCTTACTATTTTTTGTTTATTGATCTTATTTTTTATAGGTGCAGGACTTATTATCAAGTCGATACCCATTTTGCAGGAGAAAAGTCTTTGGCAATTGCTGACTACAAGTAATTGGAAACCATTTAAGGGCGATTTTGGTTTTCTTACTTTTATCTTAAGTACGTTGTATGTTACAGTAATTGCCATAATAATAGCACTCCCGCTGGCGGTACTTTCTTCAATATACTTCAGTGAATATGCTTCCAAGAGAATCAAACGTTTTTTTAGTCCGGTTGTTGATTTACTGGCAGGTATACCACCAGTAATTTATGGAGTTTGGGGTACTCTTACCATTGTTCCCTTAATATCAGAAAAAATTGCCCCAAAGTTTGTCGACTTCTCCACTGGGTATAGTGTTTTGGCAGGTGGCATTGTATTGGCAATAATGATAATTCCTATTATAATAAGTATACTAACCGAAGTTTTCAATTCTATCCCAAGAGAAATAAGAGAAGCTTCGTGGACGCTTGGCGCAACTAAGTGGGAAACAATTAAAAAAGTTGTACTCCGGAAATCGCTCCCGGGAATGATTGCCGGAGTTGTTTTAGCAATTTCCCGTGCATTTGGTGAAACGATTGCTGTATTGATGGTTTGTGGAAATTTTACCGATTTGCCCAAAAGTATTTTCGATTCATGTTATCCGCTTCCGGCTTTAATTGCCAATAACTATGGCGAAATGTTGTCTCTTCCGGGGTACGAATCTGCTTTAATGTTTTCTGCTTTATTATTGTTCGTAATTATTGTGATGTTCAATGCCGGTTCAAGAATTATTTTAAACCATATTAACATTCGATATCAGCTATGAGAAAACTAGAAGAAAAAATATTTAAAGCATTAATGATTGGTTCCACCATACTGATTATATCCATATTGCTTTATATATTATATATTATTATACATAAGGGTTTACCATCTATGTCCTGGGATATGATATCAAAGATACCTTCAGGAGGTTTTTATCTAGGTAAGGAAGGTGGTATACTGAATGCCATAATAGGCTCTCTTTTGTTAATATTTGGCTCTGTTGTAATCAGTATTTCTATAAGTCTGCCAGTTGTTCTATATATAAATTTTATCCTTCGAAAAAATTCGAAATTCTCAAATATATTACGTTTTACGTTCGACATCTTATTTGGCATTCCATCTATTGTTTATGGAGCATTCGGGTTTATGGTAATGATTTACTTTGGAATACAGGCATCTTTAATCGGTGGTATTATTGCAGTATCATTATTAATTATTCCTATTATGGTACGATCGATTGATGAAGTTGCTGCTTTTGTGCCCCGTGAATTAATCGAAGCCCCACTTTCGTTGGGTGCAACTCGTTTCGAAACACTTGGTGTTATTGTCCGCCAAATTACCCCAGGAATAACTACGGCAATACTTCTTGCTGTGGGGCGTGGAATTGGAGACGCATCTACGGTACTTTTTACGGCAGGTTTTACCGATAGTATTCCAACATCGCCGGGACAACCCGCTGCTACGCTTCCTCTGGCGATCTTTTTCCAGCTCGGAAGCCCTATAGAAGAAGTACAAAATCGAGCTTATGCTGCAGCGCTGATACTCACTGCAATCATTCTGGTTCTAAGTTTATCAGCACGCTTTTTTAATGCAAAAATCTCTAAATCTAAATTATAAGTCTATGAGCAATCTGGTAGTAGAAAGATTTATCGAAAAAACTGTATTGACATTGGAAAAAAATGAAAATAATATAGTATCGCCACATTTAACTGTCAATAATTTAAATGTTTACATTCAAAAAAAGCATATTTTAAAAAATGTAAACCTTTCGATACCTGATAAAAGCATTACCTGTATTATTGGCCCGTCGGGTTGTGGTAAAACTACCCTTCTGCGCTCATTTAACAGGCTTCACGACGATTCACCCGATGTAAAACTTTCAGGAAGTGTTTTTATTGATGATGAAGATATATATGGCAGAAATGTTGAAGTAACTCATATTCGCAAAAAGATGGGGTTACTTGCACAGCGCCCCACTGTATTGCCCATGTCGATATACGATAATGTCGCATACGGACCAAAACTTTATGGAACAAGAAGGCGAAGAAAAATATATGAGATAGTAAAACATCAGCTTGAAGCTGTTGGATTATGGAACGAAGTAAAAGACAGGCTTAAAACCCCTGCCGTACGATTATCAATTGGTCAGCAACAACGCCTTTGCCTGGCCAGGGGTTTAGCTGTTGAGCCTGAAATTATACTTGGAGATGAAGCTACTTCAGCTCTTGACCCTATTTCAACGACAATAATTGAGGAACTATTTTTACAACTAAAGAAAAAATACAGCATAGTTTTGGTTACTCATACTCTTCGTCAGGCAAAACGTATTGCGGATTACGTGGCTTTTATGTATTTGGGCGAACTAATTGAATTTGGACCTGCCGAAGAATTCTTTAATAATCCAAAACAAAAATTAACAAGGGAATACCTGGATGGAAGTTTTAGTTAGTGTTTTGATATGATAATAAGAACGAAGAATTATTTTTACCATAAATTTCTTGAAATGGGTAAATCAGGCAATTAGCCATTAAAGATGTTAAGATATTTAAAATGAAGCTATATAAACTTAATCACTTACAAGAACTTGAATCGGAGTCTATTTATGTGATTCGCGAAGTAGCAGCGCAATTCGAAAATCCGGTCATGCT
>JAHEEB010000626.1 GCA_024640925.1 Bacteroidota bacterium
TCCAAACTAGCCTATACTGACTTGCATTGTTATTAACAATAGTTGCTGTTACACCTGTAGCTAAAGAAGGATCGCCAGAACATACTTCAATGTTGGCTAAAGGAGCAGTAATAGAAAAAGTAGGTGTTGCTAACACTGTAACATCAATGGTTTGAGGTGTAGCGTCAGTACAAAATGCTGAAGCTTCAGCAACAGAAACTGTAGTTGTGCCTAAAACCGCACCAGTTGCAACAGCATAATTGGCGACCTCACCACCAAGTGTGACATTTCCATTATTAGTGGACCATGTCCATGTAAAACCTGCTGTAATACCTGTACCTGTAACAGGATTGTAAGATGGATGATAGTATACATCAGGAAGAGCAAACAATGGAATTGATTTACCCAATGTTACTTGTGTTGTAGCCTGGGTTGCAGTACTTACATAATTTGAACCACCAGCACCATCATCATAACCTGTTATAGGAGTCTGTGCTAATAATCCAAATGTGAAAATAATCGCAACCGCAAAGGTTGCAAAAATCTTTTGAGTCATTCTCTTGTTCATAATACCTATTTTTAAATTAAACAATATTCTTTTATCCTTTGTATTAATTGATTCTACTGTATTTTTGTCTAATATGTTTCATTCATGTTTTAATTCATGCATATTTTTACATATATGCATTCTTTTTAGTGATAAACGATTTTTTTTCCATTATTAATATGTTTTTCAAATCCTTTGATATCATTAGTTTAAGTGACTTAAATCACCTTTTTTTATCAATCTAATCACCAATTATTTTTAATGTGGTACTCTGGTCCCGTTTCCGGAACTTTAAATATCATAATATTCATAATTTTTGCTGCAGCCGGATTACAACCATTCGTATCGGTATAAGTTATACTGATAGATGTCGGACTACCAAGATTTGTATAGGTCTGCCAATTGATATTAATCGTATTATTTGTCGATGCTCCAACAACAATACCTTGTGCAGGTATAGTCCAGGAATAATTACTCATTCCGCCATCGGTGGTATAAATTACTGTTGTCCCTACACATATTGAATCGTTACCTGCAAGTGAGGGAACAGGTAAAGGATTTACTATAAAAGCCCCGGATACAGCGCTGGTAACATCCGATCCGCAATTACTGTGTACTGTGCAATAATAATACAATGTGCCTGCGGTGGTTGCTAATGGGGTATAACTTGCACTGGTTGATCCGCTTATCAGCGTGCCTCCTGTTGTACTTGCACTTGTATTGCTATACCACTGGTAAGTTAAGGTACCTGTGCCACTTGCTGTTACGGAAATAGGATCAAAAGCAGAATTAGTACAACGAGTCTGACCACTAGTTGACTGGGTGCTAATGGAAGTAACAGGGTTCACTGTAATACTTACATCTCTCGATGAACTGGTACCACAGCTATTTATTGCTGTCACACTCAATGTTCCATCAATAGCAGCAGGGCCAAAATCGATTGATACTGAATTTGAAGTACCATTAATAGTTGCTCCTGTTCCGCTGTATGACCAGCTATAAGTTACTGTAGCGTCATTTGGCACGGTATATATAACACCAGATTGCCCGACACATACTGAGGAAGTACTGGTTGTAAATGCAGCTGGTTGAGATGGTAAAGGATTAACTATTATGTTTGTTGTTCGTGCAGCACTTGTTCCACAGCCATTAATTGCAGACACACTAAGAGTACCACTTGCAGCTGTTGAACTGAAATCGATGGTTACAGAATTAGAAGTACCATTAATTGTTGTCCCAATGTGGTCATAACTCCATGAATAAGATACCGTAGCATCAATGGGGACTGTGTATGTTACACTATTCTGCCCCTGACATACGGGTGATGAACTAACAATAAAAGCATCGGGTTGAGAAGGAAGTAAATTAAAAGTAACGGTCATATCACTGGATGAAGTACAAGAGCCATTACTGATAGTCCAACGTAAAACATAAGTAGAACCATTCGTTCCGCTAAAATTACTGGATGGACTAGTAGGAGAATTAATAGTACCGCCTGTTCCGGTTACAATTGTCCATAACCCTGAACCTAAAACAGGAGTGTTACCTGCAAGAGTTGTACTTGTTGCCCCACAAGTAGCTGCACCTGTTTGATTAGTACCTGCATTTGCTGTTGTAGGAATATCATAAACATTAACAGTTCCCACATCAACAACACCGGTACTTGCACCATTATTGTATGTAAATCCGGTTAATTGATATGTTCCGGAAGAAGGTGTAGGTAAAACATAAGGTAATGAACTCACTGTAACAGGTGTTTGAACAAAACCATCAATAGTATAACTTAAGGTATAATTGAAGTTAATAGGAACAGACGAAGAAAATGTTACAGGTATTCCAGCTGTTCCACAGACAGGCCCTAAAGGATCCAGCATTGCCCTGGCTTTTAAAGAACCTGTACAGGCAAGAGTAAAATTGCCTGAACCCGAGCTGAGGGTCACTCTGCTCGAAGTTTCTGAGTAACCATTAAATTCATTACCCGAAGAAGTTGAAGCTATTTCATTCCAGTTTGAACTATAAAATTGAGATACCCTCATCCCTGAAACACCATCATTGGTCATAAGAGGAGTTAATCCGCTGGTTGGTTCCCAATTGATTTTAACTTTAGCCTCGCTGCCAGCAGTAGAACTTAGAGTCCAAAATCCATCAGGATCGACAGAAGTAAGAGGTGAAACAAAGGAACTACTTGTTGAATTTGGGACAAAATACTCGGCAGTCCAGTTTAATGTACCTGTTCTTGATGCAGATAAAGTCAGCTGGTTTCCTAGTTCGGTCCCTTTGCCAATGGGAAACAAGAAATAATCGCCCTGGTTAACGGTTTTAACCAAAGGTCCGTTTACATATGAAGAGGAACTACCACCTGATGGGGTTACACAAGATGTTGAAGTATTGAGAATCCTGAGAATATTTGAAGTAGTTGTAGTAATATTTCCTGAAGTGAGCAATAGCAGACCATTTACATCCGTGGCGCCACCCAAAGTCAGACCTGAATCATTATCAATTTCAAGGTTATTAAATTCATTGTTCGGAGAAGTAAAGTTACCCAAAGAACCTCCTAAATTCTGAGCTGAAGAGCCTGCAAAAGTAACAGTTGCCCCTGCTCCGGTTCCGCTATTAAATGTTCCTGTATTATATCTTTCAAAGGTACCCTGAATTGTAAGTTTTCTGTTATTCACACTATTATCGAGTGTAGGCCCATTGATAAGTAACTGATTGCAAATGGTTAAATCCTTATTAGGCAGAACTCTTGTTCCGGAACCAATAAACCATAATTTTGGAATCACATCAAGTCTGTCTGCTACAAGGGTATAACTTCCGGTTCCACCATATTGAAGAGTACCACCTGTTGAACAATCGAAGAAAGAAGTAAACCTTCCGGCAGGCAGATTACCATTTTCGAGGTACAGAATACCAGAACCCGATACAGTACCCAAGTTATGCCCATAATAGGGATTAATTGCTTTTAGTTTACCATTAATTGTTGTACGATATGCAAACAGATGATCTGCATTCATATTAATTGTATCGGAAGAACGAATAACTATAATAAACCCGTTTGGTCCTCCAGCCGGAGCAGTGGGTGTCCAGGCATTAACATTAGTCCAGTTACCATTGCCATTACTTGTATATGTCTGTACAGTATTAGGAATGGCAGCATCAGTACCCGCAGTATATTCTCCGCTAAGGTTAGCCGTACCAGAAGGATATGTAAATGTAATAGTATTAGCAGTCTCATTAACATTATCAGTACCAGAACCTGTAGCAGCTTTACTCCAGTCGACAC
>JAHEEB010000627.1 GCA_024640925.1 Bacteroidota bacterium
CGGGCAAACAAGGTTATCGGCTATTACCGGCATACCCTGGGCACATCTTCAGCAACAATGGTTGATGTTCCGATGGTAACCGGCATGGTATCAAAAGCCCTGGCACATGGCGTTATAATCAGCCATAACCATCCTTCAGGAAATACCACTCCTTCTGATGCAGACAGGGAAATAACCCGCAAGTTGAACCAGGCACTGAAAATCGTACAGATTAATCTTATGGATCATATCATATTTACCGAAAACAGCTACTATTCCTTTGCTGACGAAGGAACCCTAAACGGAATAAACGAACTCACCATGATAACAGTTGAAAATTTGCTGACAGAGTACACTGGCATTGACCAGGAAACATTGCCCGATGTGTTAAAGCAGGCTGAATTTGAATTCATCCGTGAAAACATAGACCTATACAACGAAGATGAAACCATAAAAAAATACATCGACACCTTTGTTGAGAAACTTAACCAGGTTGTATCAAAGCAAACAAAAAAACAAGTTCGCAAAATTGATGATGAACCCCGAAAACTAAAGGCTTCCGATATTCCTCCCCTAGTAAAAAAGCTTATGCCAAAGTTTCAGCAGCAAGCTATTATAGGCAGTGAGGAACATTTTGAGATAATCAAAAGGCTTGAATCAGAAATTAAAGCTATTCCAAAAAACACAAGGGAAGCTGATAAGGCTTACGAAAAAGCCAAGAAAAGCCGTAATGTAAACTATTTGGATTTTTATACTGTTTTTGCCCATTTCTTTCATGGTGGGTCTGATTGGTATGTGCTTTCCTGGGATGGTGAAGAAATGCTGTTCTGCTATGTAATACTCAATGGTGATGCCCAAATGAGCGAAATGGGTGATGTTGCCCTGTTTGAACTGCATGAAAACAGGATAGAACTTGACTTCTTTTGGGACGTGAAGCCTCTTTCCAAAGCCTTGTACGAAGCTTATCCGGATGAATTTCCCAAACCTGTAACCGAAACCAAATCAATTAAATCCCCAGAGACAGGCAAAAAAGAAAATAATCGTAAACAAAAGGCAGAAAATTTAATTCCTGAACCAACCCAGGTTGAACGAGTTGCTTTGGAGGTATCTTTTATTAAACGCTACATCGCTTTGCATGGCAAAACCAAAGAAAAAAGTCAAATCCTGAGCTTGCTGAATTCGTTGCAGAAAGCCATTATTGAAAAGAGAATCCGCAAAACCTCGCCTTATGCCACAGAAATAAAAAACATCCAGGAGCAACTCATCAAATGTTATGAGAAAATGGGCAATACTATCCAGGTGAAGCTGGACAATAAAACCCTGGAAGCTTATTCGACTATTGTCAACAGCGAGAAAACAAGGCTTTCCGTTTTGTACATCAAACAATACATTGGGTTACACGGCAAAGAAGGTGTAAAAGACAGGGCAACAACCTTGTTGAAAAGGATTGAAAAAGCCCTGGAATCAGGAAAAATAACAAAAACAGACCCGTATTCCAATGAAATCATTGAAATTAAAGATTCTCTTACTGCTTATCTTTCCGACAAGTCAAAAACCCCTGAAATAAAGGAATCCACATTGAATGGTATTATGTCCTGGGTGATAAAAAGAAGGATGAAACGAAAAGTCGGCAAATACCTCATGAAAATCCATGAAACGGAAAAAGGATTACAAGGTGTGGATGAAGCATCGGAACTGGAACCGGAAGTTCCTATAACTCCCGAAATTATTACCAGCAATGAACTCTCTCAAATGCACTTCGAGACTATTGGTTTACAGGGTAAATATCGAGATCTTATCGGTGACCCCTGTGTGGGTTTTACTGCCATGATTTTTGGCCTGCCAAAAAGCGGTAAATCGACTCTTTGCATCGATTTTGCAAAGTACCTGGCTGAGCATCATGGCAAGGTGCTTTACGTGGCCATTGAAGAGAAATTCGGGTACACATTAAAAGAAAAATTTGAGCGGTTGAAAGCCATTCACCCGAACCTGGTTATTGCCGAAAAACTACCAGATGATTTATCGTCTTATCAGTTTGTATTTATTGATTCGGTGAGCAAGGCCGGGCTAACCAGCTCTGAACTGTATACCCTTACCAAACAGAATCCGAAAACCGCGTTTATCTTTATCTTCCACACTACTAAAGATGGTAACTTCCGAGGCAAACAGGATTTTGCTCACGATGTGGATGTGATTATTGAGGTGGAGAAGGGCGTGGCTAAGGCAAATGGGAGATTTGGAGTTGGTGGAAGGGTGGAGGTGTTTGGGTAAATTATAGATAACTTTAATACTAAAAGTAATTATAAAATAACCATTAAAAAAAATCTTAATTTTGAAACGTTTAAGGAAGCTAACCAGGGACACGGAATAGGCTTAACAGCTAAGGCCAGACTGGTTAGCTGTTTTTTGTATGCCTAGTCAGACCCATTTTTCAAAGCCAATCTTCTGTAGTTAGTTAAACAGAATCCAAAAACAATTGGATATTTTTATCTTCCACACCACCGATGTGATAGTTGAGGTTGAAAATGAAGTAGCGAAGGCGAATGGGTAATTTGCTGTTGGCTTGAGAGTGGAGGTTTTTGGGTAGTATATTTTTATTCTCTTATTACCAAACGTCGATCTCTAAAAATATTTAAAGGAAAGTTTTGGAGGATAAAGGATGGAGTTGTATATTCGAAAAGTTAAACAATCTTAAACTATAAAAAGCTTGTTTCTTAATTGACTGTTAGCAGCTAGCAAACAATTAATCACCATAAATAGATAATACAACTTAAAAAATATAAAAATGAAGAATACAATTTCAATGCTATTTGTATTTATAGGGATGAGTCAATCCTTAATTTGCAATGCCCAAAATTCAAATGACCTTTTACACACAAGTAATTCAAGGGTTAATAAAATCATTGCTGAGAACTTTAAGTATAATCTGAAAACTTCCAGTCTTGACTTGTTTTACTCTTCGCCAGATTCAATCATATGGTATAATGACTCTTTAGAGAATGAACCCCATTATTCTTACATAAACGAATATTCTGAAAATAAAATAATCTCAATCCAAAAATACATTGAAAATGGAAGCTGGATAAATGAATT
This sequence comes from Bacteroidota bacterium, assembly GCA_024640925.1. Classification (GTDB taxonomy): domain Bacteria; phylum Bacteroidota; class Bacteroidia; order Bacteroidales; family UBA10428; genus UBA10428. The sequence goes on from JAHEEB010000627.1 coordinate 3,073, forward strand.
AAAATATGAATATTACTTAGATAATACCTTGCCTAACTTGTTGTTTGAACCAATCTTTGGCGGTAGTTCAGGAAGTGCAGAAGGTTATAATTATACTTATGAAAGCTCAATTGGTGATACACTTTTCCTTAAGTCCTCATGGGATACATTAACAGAATCCTGGATTTATGATTCAAAAACGCTACATTTCATTTCAAATTCTGGTATTGATTCACTTGCTCTAACTTATGTTTGGGATAGTTCAAATCAAAGTTGGCAGTTAAATAACAGAACAACTCAACGTTACATTCAAGGTACAACCGATACAATTTATTTTGTCCTTGTATCACCGGATGGACAGGATACCTTAAAATACGATATTTTAGGGTATCAATACGATAATACTAATCGCATAATGAAGATTTATGATAGCTGGTTCGGAAACTTATCAATTGATTCATTGACATATACTCAAAACAGTTACCTTGAATACGAATATAGGGGGGATGAACAAGGCTATGTTTATTTATATGAGAATAGATATGATAACAAAAACAGGAGAGTATCTACATATTTTTGGGATAAACAATCTGGGCAACCTGATTGGGAATTCGATGGGGCAATTAATTTTTATTATCCAAAAGAAATTACTCCTCCAACAGAAATGAAAGTTATAGATTTGGAGCAAATAATTTCAATTTATCCCAACCCATGTACCGATCAAATTTATATCTCAGGTTACAAGGGCAGTGTAACT
>JAHEEB010000628.1 GCA_024640925.1 Bacteroidota bacterium
CGATAAGTCAATACACGGGTTTTCCCTGAACCAGCACCGGCAATAACCAGTGCCGGGCCTTCTGTTTTCTTAACTGCCTCTAATTGGGCCCCATTTAATCCTTCAAAAAGTTTGCTCATGATATTTCTACCGCTTATCCTGCCAATTTATAACCCAAATTAAACCAGAAAGTCTTATCAAACCATACAGTTCAGCAAATTCTACTCCTGTTGTTTCCTTCGGATCAATCTCCTGCAAAAATAAAACGATAAGCAGTGGAAAAACTATTTAATGGATTTTTTTATACAGAAGAATTTAACAATTGCCTGTTGAAGGAATATTGTGCTGATAATAAGATGTTTGTTGGAATTTTATATCAGAGTATTTCCTAATCCAGCAAAAGATTATATGACTATTCTACTACAAGATGACGATTGAGATTTTTGATATAAACGGACAGTTAATAAGAACAGGGAAAATTGATTCGGAAAATTATAAAATCAACCTTGCCGATTTAAAAACAGGTGTTTATTATTATCGATTAACTAAGGAAAAAAGTTTATTAAAAACAGATAAACTTATAATTAACGTTCATCAATTCTTTTGATGCCTGGTTGTTCTCTCCATTCAGGAGGGTGTCCAAAAAATTGATAAATAGCACGAATACTCTAAGAAATAAAGGCATTACGAAGTTTAACATCTTTAACCCATATTGCACATTAAAGGGTTGCAAAATATGAAATACGCAACCTTTTAATAAAATCATCATCTTATAAACATATAACCCTTATTTTTTTACCTATGATCAGACTATTACCATTCGGATTACTGGTTTGCTCCATTTTATTTATAAAATGCTCAAAAGATGAAGTACCAGAAGGAGACACTATCTACGAATGTAAAAACTTGCCATACATTACTGATACAGCATCACGGGCTGCTTCAAAAACCTTGAAAGGTCATGTTTTATTTAGCTGGAAAAACAATGAAAATAGCTGGAATTATTCTATTGTTCCTAACTTAAACATAACACCAGCACAGAAAAATGTGAGCATCAGCAATACCTTTTCAGGTGAAGAATGTCTTAAAAATAATTTAAATTATTTTGCCGAAGGTGAAGAGTTTATTTGGTGCGCCCAAGGTAATCTTGTAACTGTAGAAGGTAAAACGATAAATTTAGCATATCCACCGGATGATATAGTAGTAGATTTAAAAGAATTTTGCACTCAAATAAAAGTCGAATTAACTTTAGAATAATGCTTTTTAAGGAATAAATCTCATTGCCGTTCGCCGTTCCATTGATTTACATCCAGATTGGTATTTGTTTAAATATTAGATTTAGCGGAAACACATTAAAAAATCTCTCAATCCAGCAATATAAGTATTGAATGAATTTGATAAGTGTATATTTTGCAATAATTTTAGCCCCACTGAAAAACAAAATTACACAAATGAAAAAATACATTATTTTGTTCTGTATTGCCATTATGTTTTTTTATCATAATTGCTTTGCTGCATTGAACACTCCCGATTCGGCATATCTGTTTTCTTATTCAACCACAAAAAATTCCGGGCATAACGGGTTACATTTTGCCTGGAGTATCGACCGGACAAATTGGAATTCCATTGGTCCAGAATATCGATTTCTGTTTTGCGATTATGGAAGATGGGGTACTGAAAAAAGAATGATTACACCTTTTGTGTTTCAGGACCAAAACCAGCTTTGGCATTGCGTGTGGAGCCTCAATGAGTATGATGGGGTTTTTGCCCATGCTGTCTCAACCAATTTAGTGTATTGGAAACCCCAAACATATCCAATAGTAATACAAGGCAATAATTGTACAGTACCCGAAGTGGCCTACGATAAAACAACCGGGCTTTACACCATTACCTGGTTAAGCACCAAGGGAAAAGATTCGTTGATTTACGGAGTTACCACAAAAGATTTTAAGATATACTCCGAAACAAAGCCACTTTCGATGGTTAACCGTTTGAATATCCGCGAAAATGTAATGGTTTCAGGCAATACCGAAACCGGACTAATACATAAGGTATCGTGGAGTGTTATCGATGCCTTAATGAAAGCACAGCATTTAGCAGCATATAATACCCAATTAATCAACGAAAGTTATAAAGAAGACAGTTCGAGATTTAAAGGTCAGAAGCCAATAGAAGCAACCATTACTGCAAATGTTTCGAAAAGCAAAAAAATCAGCAACTTACTGATGGGTATATTTTTTGAAGACATTAACTATGCTGCCGATGGTGGTTTGTATGCAGAGCTTGTCCAGAACCGTGGATTTGAATACTCATTAAGCGACAAGAATGGCAATGATAAAACATGGAATAACACGAAAGCCTGGAGCTTAAATGGAAATCAGGGAACGTTAATAATTGATTCCATATCACCCATTCATTCCAACAATAAACATTATGCGGTTTTGAATATAACCGGTACCGGTACCTGTTTGGCCAACGAAGGGTTCAATGGTATAGCCGTTACAAAAGATGAAAAATATGACTTTTCTGTGTTTGTGCGCAATCCGGATAATAAAAACAAGCAGCTTCTTGTTCGTCTTGTCGGGAAAAACAACGAAGTAATTGGCGAAACGATTATTAATGCCAATTCTTCTGACTGGAAGAAAGTGGAATCTGTTATAGTTGCAGGTAAAACAGTTTCCAACGCCAGGTTGGAAATCGTTCCGCAAACAGTTGGAAGTATAGCATTCGATATGATTTCGTTGTTTCCACAAAAAACATTTAAAGGCCACAAAAACGGATTGCGAGCCGACTTGGCACAAACCATTGCCGATTTACACCCACGTTTTGTGCGTTTTCCCGGTGGTTGTGTTGCTCATGGCGATGGCATTCAAAATATTTATCGCTGGAAAAACACTATTGGACCATTGGAAGCCCGCAAACCACAACGTAATCTTTGGGGCTACCACCAATCGGCCGGTTTGGGATATTTCGAATATCTCCAGTTTTGCGAGGATATTGGAGCTGAACCTCTTCCGGTAATTGCCGCAGGAGTTCCATGCCAGAACTCGTCCACAGGAGGTGCCGGCCAACAGGGAGGTGTACCAATGTGCGAAATGGACAGCTATCTTCAGGATATTTTGGACCTGATTGAATATTGTAATGGAGACATTAAAACCACATGGGGAAAGAAACGCGCAGAAGCTGGACATCCAAAACCATTCAATTTAAAATATATTGGTATTGGTAACGAAGACCTGATTACTGATATTTTCGAAGAACGTTTTACAATGATTTTTAAAGCCATAAGAGAAAAATATCCGGAAATAACAGTTATTGGAACAGTTGGCCCATTCTACGAAGGAACCGACTATGTAGAGGGATGGAACATTGCTACCAAACTTGGAGTTCCCATGGTGGATGAACATTATTATGAGAACCCGGGCTGGTTTATCAATAATCAGGATTTTTACGATAAGTACGACCGTTCCAAATCTAAAGTTTATTTGGGGGAATATGCTTCTCGTGGAAATGTATTGTACAATGCACTAGCCGAAGCAATTTATCTTACAGCTGTTGAACGCAACGGCGACATAGTAACGATGACCTCATATGCTCCATTGCTGGCTAAGGAAAATTTTACCCAATGGAGCACAGACCTTATTTTCTTTAACAATACCGAAGTTAAACCTTCCGTAAATTACTATGTCCAGCAGCTATACGGACAAAACTCCGGCGATACTTACATTGAGAGTAATATAAATCTTTCTGACAATAAGGAAACTGTAAACAAAAGAATAGGGGTTTCGTTAACTCGCGACAGCAAATCGGGCGATTTGATTATAAAAC
>JAHEEB010000629.1 GCA_024640925.1 Bacteroidota bacterium
TCGTTGTCATTAGCACCCTTAAGTTACAAAATTTAAGGGGACAACTTAAGGTTGCAGATCACTGATTTGCAACCTTTTTTTCAACAAAAAGGCTGTCCATTACTTTTTGGACAGCCTCTTTATCTTTTTTAGCCATTATAAAACATTTACAGAAAATCATCATCTAAAATACATATTTTATAAAATTACCGTTATGTTACAAACAACATCTTTTATTCTGGAATACCTGTCAATTCTTTGATTCCACAACAAGTTAATGTTTTATATAACAAATAAATATATTTACGAATTATTCAAATATTAACGCAAAGGGTTGAAAATTAAATTATTATGCGCTTTTAAATGAATAAAATTTAACATTTTATACCCTAAAATTTAACATTTAGGATATCATTTTTATTGATTGTGAATAACGGTTATTTAAATTTGATAGCTACATTGCAACCATATCAACCATTAATAAATCCTTGTCAAAGGGCAACATTGTATGCCTTCTTCAGTAAACCTTTTGTATATATTTTATGCTTACAAGTTATTTTCTGATTGGCATTAACTTGTTTAACCCAAATTATTAACTACTTAATTCAATCAACATGAAAACCTTAATAAGCAAAAGGTTAACACAACAGATTACTGCTTCAATTGCCAGGTTTCGTATTTCTGGCAATAAAAAATCATCAATTTCTTGTGCGGTTTTTAACTCTGCCAGAAATGGTTATTCCAATTGGTTAAATCAGGGTACTTTCAATAGAAATTATTATTCTGCACATTACAATCTTTATCAATAATATATTTTATTATTTATCATTAAAATTCAATTCATTATGAAAAAATTAGGAAAAAAAAGAACTACAGAAAGAATGACAATTGATGCTTACGCCTGTAGTTGTACTTGTGTTTGTAGCGCAACATGCAGTTGTAGTTGCTCTTGTAGTTGTTATGTTGCAGCGGCTTCTGCAGGTGCATCATCAGGTGCCAGAGGAGCTTATCAAAGCTATCTTTACTCCTCCAGATACTCATATGTATCATCTAATAAATCTAGTGCAATTAGCTCGACTTCTTCTTATTATGGGGTACCTATAAACGGTTAAACAAGCTAGTTCAAATTCATAATAAAATAGAGCAGCTGGTAATTAATGCTTTTTTGAGGGTGTTGTAAAACACCCTCATTCAGGTCGCCGGAAAGACTACCCATAAAAATCTGAAACTATGAATAAACAAAAACCATTCGTACATCTTTTTAAAACCATATCGCATAATTACATCTATGATGTAAATACTAATGTAATTATCAAGTCAGAAGACCATGAATATAAGTATCTGGAGTATTTTCTTTACAACAAAGAAAATACAAACTTATCTATGGAGGACGTTAAAAAAGCTTCTCTTTGGATAGAGAGTCTTCAAGAACAAGGTTTCTTATCAAATAAAAGAGGAAAAAAAATAAAGCACTACCTGGATAATTACCTCGAAGGGATTTTATCCTCGAACATGGAAAACCTTATCCTGCAAGTAACCCAGGCGTGTAATCTTAGATGTAAATACTGTACCTATTCTGGTGATTATCTGAACCGGACTCACAGTCAATTGTCAATGCCTGAAGAAATAGCCAAAAAGGCAATCGATTTTTATATAGCAAATTCACACAATACACCGAATCCTTCATTGGGTTTTTATGGCGGAGAACCTTTTATAACATTTGGGATGATTAAAAATCTTACCCACTATATAAAAGAAAGAATGAGAGGCAAAGAATATTCAATTCATATTACTACTAACGGTACATTATTAAACGAGGAAATAATGAATTACCTGGTAGATAATAATGTGTCTCTTATGATTAGTCTTGATGGACCCAGGGAAGTTCACGACTTAAACAGATGCTTTGCATCGGGTCAGGGCACTTTTGATGTTATTATGCAAAACATGGAGAAATTTTCCAAAATCGCACCTGAATATGTAAATAAAAATATCATGTTCAGTTCAGTATTTACTAAAGAAATCAATTTCTGCTCTCTGTCAAAGTTTTTTGCCAATTTCGAAACGATCAAGGACCTCAATGTAATCGGCTCAACCCCAAATACATATTACCTGAAAAATGATGATATCCAGAAAAAACTAAATAATCTGAAGTATGACGATGACATTCAATATGAATCTTTGAAATATTATTTGTCAAAAATGGGACGTATTCCTGAAAAGAATGTATCAAAACTTGTAAAAACTTGGGAAGATAAGGTTCGATCGGATATGGAAGAAAAAAGAATGGAAGAAATCTCTCTTCGCGATGAATACCATCCTTCGGGCCCCTGTGTCCCCGGTTCCAGAAGACTTTTTGTTACTATTAATGGCGACTTCTTACCTTGCGAAAGAGTAAGTGAAACAAGTAAAATCACAAAGATTGGTTCGATTTATACAGGAATAGATATTGAAAAAGCAAGGAAATTACTAAATATTGGTACTCTGACTGAAAGTGAATGTCTGAATTGTTGGGCTGCCCGCTTTTGTACTTCATGTGTTGCTTCTGCCGATGATGGTGAAACCTTTAACAGAGAAATGAAACTTTCTTATTGCAAAAACTATATCAATGATGCAGAATCGAAACTCAGAAAGTATTGCATATGTAAGGAATTTAATATTCCAACTGAAAAAGATTATGATATTAAATATGTATAACCACAGATTATGAAAAAAAAGACAACAATATATCCTTATTCAATAAGTGATGTTCAATTCGTTCGGTATTCATCCTTTCTTTCAGATATTGAACCGGTTTTTGCAGTTAGTCCTCCAGGTTGGGGGTACATAGGAAAAGATGCAACTGCAATTGATGGGGGTAAAGCATCCGGATTATTAATCTCAGAGGACTTATTTGATGCATTAAAAAATTCTGAAATCTTAATCATTACTTCTTTTGAAGAATATTATGGAAAAAAAGGAGGTTTGAAAGATACCCTCCAAACTGCCATTGATAATAAAAAACCATTTTATCTGGCTTTTACCCTTACTCCAGAGGAAAAAATTGAAGTTGAAGAACTTTTAAATATAGCAAAAGCACAGGGTTTATTTCAGGAAATACCATCTCCTGAAAATAATTATCAATATTATCAGACACTTGATTATTGTGCTGAAATTAATGTACCTGTAATATTAGTTATGGGTCAGGGCCCAAAAACAAGTAAATTTGAGACCCAGTTGGGAATCAGAAACGAGTTGATAAATCAAGGTTTAAAAGTTACTCAAATTGGTTCTAAACCTTATTGCGAATTATTTGGGTTTCATTCTTTCCCATCTTTCATGTTCAGCAAAGAAATAAATGAAACCGAAAAAGTTATAAATCTTAACCATTTTGTGAAAATTCTTGAAGAGAAGGAGAATCCTGATATCATCGTTGTGGGTATTCCGGGAGGAATTATGCCAATCATAAATAAAACCCACAATCAATATGGTATCCTTCATATTGAAGTTTCCTCTGCACTTGAACCAGATTCTATTATATTCAACTTATATTCGAACGGTTATACAAGAAAATATTACGACAAAATGTCAGATTTACTTTATTATCGGTTTAATCATGCAAAAACTTCCTGCTTTGTTTTAACCAATAACTGGGTCGATTATTCTGCTTTAACAGAGAAAGAAACGTTTCAGGTTTCAGTTTTTGATAGGATTTACGACAAAATAATTGAAACTCCCAGCAATAATATTCCTGTAGTTTCAATACTTGAAGCAAATGCCTTCTCTAAAATCGCCAGGGCAAATATCTCAGTTCTGGAGACCTATGGATCAGTTAATTTTTATTAAAC
>JAHEEB010000630.1 GCA_024640925.1 Bacteroidota bacterium
TCCGGCCAAAAATGTTAGATTTTAAATAATTTCAGGTACTATCGGACAAGAACTAATATTCTAACCCTGAAATTTTCAATTCTTTCAGGATGGTTTTGTAATTTGGTTTTGTTTTCCCTGAATAAATAGGGAATGAGTGAGATTGTACTTTTTGATTTGGTCAATTCGGTTAATATAGGCAGTAAACCGAATATGAATCATTTCGGTTGTTGGTAGTATTCAAGAACATTCATGGCAAATCTTGCTGATGCTGTAGCAGGTCCGCCAGCCATTTTAATTTCGACTCCAATTGCTTCAAGAATCTCATCATCAGAGGCACCACCGTCAATTGTTTGCATTGTGCTTGTAGTACTATTCATTGGTTAATAGTGATAAACTTTATATTTTTTCAGCTATTAATGTAATTGATTTGTCTTCCTTAATCAGCTCTTTTAGTTTAAAATCTGTTAATTTTAAAAAGAGCAGGATCTCGTCTTCTGTAAAAGCCCTCAAGGTTGTTAAATCGTCATATTCACAAAATTTTCCATTTTCTTCAATAATATACTTTGCCTGCCAATCATAAGTCCATCCGGTTTCAAGATTTTTCTTCAACTTACTTATTCTTCGTAACCGTTTGCCATTGAGTTCGATGTTTTGTTCGAAATCATTAAAGTTATCGAATATGCTGTTTGCCTCAAAAACCCCAAAAACAAATAATCCTTTGTCTTTTAATGAATTGTGAATGCCTTTGAATGTGCTAATTAGTCCTCTGTTTTCTATTACATATGCAATAGAACGACCAGTTATTAAAACAGCATCAAATTGCTGGATAAATGGTATGTTTTGCATATCGCACTGAACAAATGTATCTGCTTTAACTTCACTTCTGGCAATGTCCAGCATTTCATTAAATAAATCCAGTCCAAGATAATCGTATCCATTTTTCAGAAAACGACGTGCAAGCATGCCCGAACCACATCCAACTTCTAATATTTTTTTGCAATTATTCTTTTTTAATATTGAATCATAGAAGCTAAATTCTTTGTCATAATCAAAGATGTGCTGGTACATCTCGTGATATATATGTGCCAGGGATGAGTATAGCTGAGTCATTTTTTTCTGCCTATTTTATATCCGATTTAAACTTTCTCATATGCAAGCTTTTTCTCAAGGGTATTCAAATCCAAATTTAAATTCTACTAAATATCCATTGACAAATAAGTACTCAGCATAATAACCTGGTATGGCGTATCTTTTTAGAAAATCAGATTTTTTCATATCTGAAATTTCATACTTGTAAAGTAAATTACCATTCACAACTTCTATTGTATCTGGTTCTCCTTTTATTGTTTTAAAATTACCTAAGGTCATGTTGAGCTTTATTCCCGACTCAGTGATGAACTCATTTTCATTAATAATAATCTGATTTGATTTACCTCTTTCCTTGAAATTTGAGATCGTAAATTCAGAAAATTCATTTTTAGCATTTCCCGGATAGAAAGATAAGGTGAGGCATTGTTTATAATCCTTTGTCAGAACTTCAACGGAAGGAATATCAGTTTCTTTATTTAATTTGGTCATAATATCTTTTCCTAAATACTTCTCAATATTTTCATTATTTCTCAAACTAATCATATTGACAGAAGTATCTGGTTTGAATGAAATATTTTCAGCAGAGTACCCATCATGTTCAAGTAATTCAGGATCCGGAAGCATCTCTCGCTGAGGCGACTGTTTATCCTTATGAAACTGACATGAACCCAGTATTGATAAACAAAAAATCAAAAGATAATATTTCATTCTTAAAGTATTTATATCAGTTAAGTTCTCAAGACTTAATAAGTTTTTATAGTATATTATCGATTAAATCTTTGTGTTCTGCTTCCATGTCGAAGAATATATCCTTTTCAAGGTTAGCAAAATTATTTTTGTCGCGTGTAAAAGTAATAACTTTATTATCCAGATAGTGAATGTAATCACAAATACTTGTCAGTGATTCCAAAATATGGGAAGTAATAATAATTGTTCTGCCTTTCTCTTTCAGTCTTGTAATGATTAGGCTTAAAACTTTTGAAGATTCAATATCCAGGCCGTTAAATGGTTCGTCTAAAATCACAATTTCTTTATTCTGTTTGAGAATTGCCATTAGTGCAAGTTTCTTTTTCATTCCTGTTGAATAACTATCGATCAGTTGGTCAAGTGGTAACTTAAAGATTTTGTTCCAGTCATTCAGGTTGTAATCATTTATTTTTCGATGGAAAAGATCCAGGTACTCTTTCCCCGTTATATTTGAATAGTAAAAATTCTCTGTTTCGAGATAAGAAACATCTATTCGTTTTAAATGCAAGCCTTTATACACTATTGACCCCGAATCTTTGTTTTTAAATCCGTACAGCGTGTTTAAAAGGGTTGTTTTGCCAGCTCCATTTAATCCAACCAGACCATGAATTTTAGAGAGTTCAATATTCAGTTGTAAATTTTCAAGTACAACCTTATCGCCGTATGAAACGGTTAAGTTATTAATTGTAAGCATTTAAATAGTTGTAGAGGTTTTGTATTGATTTATAATACAGAAAAATATTTAAAAACAGAAGCAGAATGGAAACAGGCAGTATTATTGAAAGCATAAGCATTATTGAACCAATTGTTTGATGTGCCCCGGATACAATATTTGGATAGTAATAGGCATATTTCAAAAGAATAGCTCCCACCATTAAATTAACAATAGCCAGAAAGTACAATATAATATAAAGCCAATATTCGTAATGAATAAATGATATGATAAAAATGGGCAATAAAAATAATATCAAACATCTGATATGATTGATTAGTTTGGTTTTAATAAACTTCGATGCGTTTAATTCAGAAGCTTCTTTGGTTCATATTCCGAATAGAAAGAGCAGATAAGCATTGTTAATAAGAATACAGAAATTGCCGAAAACCAGATTTTATAAATGCCAAGGAAACCTAAAATATAAAACAAAATGACAGGTAACAGGTTTTTTCTGAAACCACTCTGCCACTCAAACAGTCCGTAAGGTATATATTTTATTATTACCTGAAAGGCTCTGTTTTTTTTAGGTGTTGGAATAGTGAATGAAACGGGCAACAGCACGATTACATAAATAAGTACAGGGAGATATTGATAGGCTATGAGATAAACAATAAGCAATGGTAAGGAAAAGATTAAGTATTCAACATCACATATCAATGCCGGATGTTTTACCAATTTTGAGAGAAAATTGTAATCTTTTCTTCTGCGATGAATTATGAAAACCAGGAATATTGCAACTCCGGTTATAATGTAATTGTAGTTGGGAATCCGGAGTCGATTATACAGGAATATGAGCAGAATCGGGACAATTATAAGGATTAAAACAATTGCCCGGAAAAGTCCAATATCTTTTATTCCTCTGTATATCTGCGAAAACCTGATTTTTATTAAACTTAATATCATTAGCTTGTTCTGAGGTTAGTAAAATAGAGTCTTGCCCATTTTGTTTTTATTTCAGGTAGATATAATTAAAGGAATCAAATATAATTTCTTTTTTATCATGTTGAAAGTTTTTTCCCTCCACAGGCAGTTGTAAATAGAATTAAAAGCGGTATCCGTATTTTCATTGTGTTTTTGTTTTATCCAATATTACGCATTAATGCGTAAACGATTAACAAATAGTAATCCAGCATTTTTAAAAATTGCTGTAACAATTTATAAATCAGCAGGCAGATGGTTATGTTGGGAGGCAGATGCTTATGTTAGGTAGGCAGATGGTTATGTTGAGTAGGCAGATGGTTATGTTAGGTAGGCAGATGGTTATGTTGAGTA
>JAHEEB010000078.1 GCA_024640925.1 Bacteroidota bacterium
GGAGTTATCGAACTTATTTAAAAATTAGAGAAATGGAAAACAATCAGAATCAGGAAAAAATATATGAGCTACTGGAGCAATTCAGTTTTGATGAACTCACGGTGAGTAATAAACAACTTATATTGTCGGTTATTTCTGAAGAAGAATACAGGCAAATGTATTCAACCTTAAATCATACAAAGGATTATTATCAGAATCATGGTGAAATTGCTACTAATCAGGCAGGTACTTTCCACAAAAAAGGAATAGCGTATTTTTTAAAATATCCCTTACAAATATATAAAGTAGCTGCTTCATTTTTGGTCTTATCAACAATTGCTTTATTATGGCTCTCCAAGCCTTCAGAAAAAGACTTAAAGCTAACAAGTACAATTGATACAGTTTATATTAAAACCATTGATACAGTATTATTGACAAAATATGAAACAGTAGAAAAAGAAAATCATTCTTATACGTATGGTAACACAAATAAAACCATGACACATACCCCAGAAAATATAACAGATATAGATACCATATCGTCTATTAACCCAGAAGATATAGATGCTATCAACGAAATGACTGTTAAAACAAGCTTAAAATATGACTCGTCACTTATTCATTTTATTGTTTCGACAAATTAAATTGAACTGTATGTTCACTTCTTATTTACTGCTCAGTTCATTGTTTTCAAATTCCTTCATCATTCCAAGTATTGTAGCTGTAATATTTTTCTGTCCTTTTTCACCAACAATATCATAACCTACAACTGTATCTTTTCTAAATAAAACCTTGCCGGTTTTCGGACAAATAACAAAAGATACAATCAGGGTATTATTATCGATAGAAAATGCTTCGGCGTTGTAATATGAAATGGAATAACCATATGTAGCGGTATTGTATCCCTCAACTGCTCCTGCAGCCACAGTAGCAGCAATGTTTCCAACTATTCTTCCGGCAGTTGGCTTAACAGTTTTACAATATGTATAAACCAGGTATCTTGAGCTGTCAGAACCAACCTGAAAAAGTTTATCTATTGGCCAGTAAACGCCTTTTATCGAAGGATGTTCCGGGTAATAATTTAACAGATTGCCATTTAGATCGAGAAGAAAATCCCGATACTTTTCCGAATAAAATTTCCACGAATCGGGTTCTTTAACAGAAACTAATCCTGGATATTCAGTGTTGCTTTGTGAATGGACTTCTCTTATGCCATTGTCCAAATTTTTTGTTACCTCTGAAGATTGTGTTTCGGTATATTCATATTTATCAAGACTTCCTACACCTTTGTGAAGGTAAACATCTACAAGTACTGGAAGCATTATAAAACTTGCCCCCTTTAACTTTGCCGGATTAAAAGTTGTTGTATCAGCACCTTCAATGGGTTTTAGACTAAAGGTAAGCGACAAGGCTGAATCGCGGGTAATATAAACTGTATCGGGATAAAAGCCGCGTTTTGTGGCACTAAAGAAATAGGAATCGTTTTTACCTAAAAACATAACCTTTGTTTGCAGGGGAGCAACTCCCACGATGTTTGATGACGTAAGAAAACTGTATTTTGTTCCCTGCATTATTAATGAACCGGAAGGTTCGCAATTTATACTGAATGTACGGGAAGAGCAACTGCTTAAGAGCATTGCCAAGCAGAATAACCCAGATGTACAGGCAAATAGAATTTTGTTTTTCATATCTTAAAAGAATTAATGATTCGTTCGGGTTAAATATTTGATTTTGGAAAGGAAATGTTGAGAAAATATCATACGTTACAAAAAAAGGGTGTTGTTTTTATAATTATATTGCAACCTTTGTAACATTCCTTAGTTTCATTACATTTCATGATAAATCAATCAGGAGATTTTGGCGCATTTGTATCCTTATTAAAGCAAGGAGATGTGAATGCATGCAATGCTCTTCTCGAACATATATCGATAATCATGAATCAATGGTGCCAGAAAAACAAACTCGAGTTAAGCTGGACAACCCTCTCTGTCAAGGATGAGTCAGAAAAAGCTATAGCCCATTGGGTTTATAATGAATTTATGGCTACTCTGCACCAAAATCATACTGCCTGTAATTCATATTCCGAATACAAAAAGAAAGTCATTGAGATTGCAGGAAGAATGATAGCCGAAGGTTTTAAAAAATTCAACGATCTGCTTATCTCAGGAAATAATGATGCCTGGAAGTCGATAAACGATAAATTGAAAATTTATTTTGCTAAATGGTTTTATAACAGACAATTATACCTCGAGGGCGAACCAGAGGATTTATTTAGTTCAGCTATCGCTGTTTTATTCGAGAAAGTATCATCTAAAGAATTGCAATTCACCGATTCGTGCGGACTAAAATCATATTTCTTTCGCATTTTGGAAAACAAGGCTATGGAGACAAACAGAAAGCAAGCTGCTTTCTTTAAATTTCAGAACGAGCTACCCGATGAGTCATATGTTTCCAGCATGCAAGATGATAAAGATGAATTATTTCTTACAATTCAGAATAGAATTCGGGAGCTTTCGGAAATAGAACAGCATATACTTATCCACTATTTTTGGAATGAAAAAAAGCTGAATGAAATAGCAGAGGAACTAAGAATCAGCTTTGAAAACTGCAGAGTTATTAAGCACAGGGCAATACAAAAGATTGCCAAATCAATAACAGTCCGATAAAAAGAAAATGATCAACTTGTATGGATTTTAATGACCATAAGTTAATAGAAGAAAGGGAGATTATTGAAAAATATATCCTTGGTGAACTTCCTCCGGAAATGGAAGAGGCATTTGAAGAACATTTGCTTTATTGTAAAGAATGCAGGGACAATTACAATAATATGCGGGATATTATTTCGGGAGCTCAGAAAGCCTTGGAGAAGAATGTGTTTGAGGGAAAAAGGAAAGCCGAGAGGCAAAGTCGCCATATCTCAATTAATCTTTTGAAACTAGCTGCAGGATTTGTTATTGTTATCGGGCTGGCTTTTTCCATTTATTACATGGTTAAAACAAAAGGACCTGAACCAGTTAATCTGAGCTGTGCCGATACTCTTACAAAGTCTGCAACTTCCTTCGATACACTAACTAAAAATACCGACAGCACGATTGAGAATAAAGAATCGACCAAAACAATCCCTGCTCAGTTATATGCCGATGCTTACAAGCCGCTTTCCTATCTTGAGGGTGCTATTGATAACCAACTAAGAAGCGAATCTTTAAAAATTATTTCGCCTAAACCAAGTGCTGAATTTCACGAACCCTATGTTATCCTGTTTGATTGGGAACCTGTCCGGAATGAATCGTTGTCACTCGTAATCAAGGATAATAAAGGGGAAACCATTTTCGAATCAGAAATTTCTGCTCCCTTTACATATATGAGGTCATTGCATCAGGGACTTTATTACTGGCAGCTGAATACCAAGGATGAAACCTTATATGCAGGCAAGTTTTTTCTACGATAAAGAATTATTTGTTCGTTCCAATCAATACAAAACCACCCCAGAATTTTGGAAAGGCATACATTTCGTTATTCATCAGCTGAATTTTAGCTTTCTGCAAAGCCTCAGAATAAGATTCTCCCGTCAGAAACCGGGAATAAAACTTCACCATAAGTTCCATGGTGCTGTAATCGCCAACTTTCCATAGAGAGAGAACAACATTTGGCACACCTGTTGCCAGAAAACCACGGGTTAAAGACATAACCCCTTCTCCATTGTATAACTTACCAGTTCCGGTTTCGCATGCACTCAGAACCAATAAATCAGCATTTATATTGAGATTGTTAATTTCGCCGGAATATAGAATTCCATTTGTTTCATATGTATTAAACCCTTGAGTGATTAATGTATCCCGAAAATTATCCTGAGGTTGAGCAAAAACCAAACCAGACAAATTCGGCTCAGATTCATTGAGTAAACCATGTGTTGCTATATGAACATATTTGTAATTCCCGGTCATCTTTCTGAAATTTTCTTCATTTGCAAAAGAAGAGAAATAGGCCTTTGCCGGATATTTTTTATCAGCAAAGAGCGATTCAATATCCTTGACTTCTTTTTCTGTATATTTAAGCTCATTCAGTTTCTTCCCATCAGCCGAAACCATTCGAAGCGTTTCGTTAACAGTGAGTGAATCCGCATCATTATAAGCCAGCACATATCCCTGAGTACTATCGTTACTGAAGATTGGGGCAAATCCTATAAAACTATTTTTAAGTTGCTTTTGCTCTGATGATTTTATTAACGAATTATAAAACATTGCTGCGCTATAATGATACCTTATATCATGATTCTTAATAAGATAATCAGCTTTGCTGAAATTTTCACCAGCTGGTTTTTCGGGGCATAATGTTTCGAAAGGCAGGTAAAAAAGTATTTTATCGGGGATAATAATCAAATGAGGTTTAGTCCCTAAAACAGCACCGAATGGAAAGATTAATTTCGTGTAGAGCAAAGAACTCAATGTATAATACTTGTCGGCGTCAAACTGTTTAATGCTCTTCAGATAAGTATCCACCGATTTGTTAAATAATGTATCCGTAGAAATTTTTTCAATGGTTATATTCTGCTTACCAATAGCTAAAATATAAACTGAACTATCCGAAAGAAAATAATCTATCAGGAGAGTTTCCTCGTCAAGGGCTTTTCTGAGATTAACAAGATTGCTGTATTCAGAGCCATATTTTAGTTCCTTGTATCTTGGATAATCCCTTTCCAGTTTTTGAACGAAAAGGTTATACTCATTCTGCAATTCAATCAGTTTCCCTTTATTATCACTTAGCCCTTTTGGAATATTCTGGTCCGATTTTGTTTCTTCTGATTCCTGTTTTGAAATAGCCAGCCGGCAGTTATTGATGGCAACGCTTAACAATCTGTCTTGCATTCTCAGACTGTCAGGAATGCCTGCCATTATAGCTGCCTGGCTACCGGCTAAACCTTCCTGAAGAATTCCTGATTTACTCTTCTCAACAAGATAGAAAAGATTCTCAATATTTTCATCAGATTTATCTTTTTCATAAAGTTTGTATGCTATGTCCACTGCTCTCTGAAAGAGATCAGAAATATTATCAGACAAGAATAGTTTTGACTCCTCATTCAGGTAAGTTTTTTTTAATTGTTCCATTACTTTTATGGCATCAACATGCATATTATATGAATCACGAAGCAAGCTGATATCATTAGGAATTTCAAGATATTTCAAATAAACAATCTTTGCTTTTAGACAAAGTGAGTTAAGATATATCGTTTCAGAAAAGAACGATTCAGAATTCAGAGGGAGTTTGTTTGGATCATCACCAGAAAATTTATAGTTAGCCAAAAGAGATTTATCTATATCGGCAAAAGCAGAATCATATTCTTTTAATTCAATATACGTTTTGGCCCTGTGATTATATAAATCGGCCAGTCGTGGATGTTTTTTTGTATGGTAACTTTGCTGAATAATTAATATTGCTTCGCGGTATGTTTGCAACGATTTCTCATAGTCTTTCAGATGAAAATAAGAATCGGCCATGTAGTCGAGAACTCTTGCAACTTCGGAATGGACCTTGCCATAAACGGCAACACTTATGTTAAATGCTTTATTTTGATATGACAGAGCATCTTCATATTTATTCATATTCATATCGAGGCTTGCCAGATTGAGATAAGAAATTGCTATGTCAGGATGATCTGCCGGTAATACTTTTAATTTAATGGCATTTGCTTTCTGCTCATATTCCAACGCCTTATTATAATCATGGGCGAATTCATAATATGTTCCCATGTTGGAATAACAAAGAGCCGTTTTGTCATTATCTTCGCCCAGATACTTTAGTCTGAGTTTTAATGACTTGCTTTCGTAAAGTATTGCCTGGTAATAATCTCCTTTAGTTATTGATGCAACTGCCAGATTGGTATAATTATCAGAAAGTTCTACAATATCTTCTCCATAAAGGTTTATCCAAATTGACACTGCTTTCTGATACATATAAATTGCCGAATCTTCCAGTCCTATTTCAGAATATGTTATTCCCAAATTATTATAATTTGTGGCCATAGTCTGATGATTCTCCCCAAAGAGCCTCCTGTCAATATCCAGAGCCCGGTAATAACTATCAATTGAAAGATTGTATTTCCCGATTTCGTGATATTGAATTCCCAGATTCCCATAAATAAGCCCTGTTTTTACATGGTAGTATTCATAAAACACCGGTGCAATCTCTAGGGCCTTATTCAATGAAGATATTCCCTCATTGCATTTTGCCATGTCTTTAAATGCAAATGCCCTTATCACGCATGCATCAACCATCCATTTACTTGTATCACCAAAGAGTTCCTTTGCCCGCATGTAAAACTCATCGGCAGTTTTCGACAAGCTGTCAAGCGAACTGGGATTATTAAGATTATTAATCGCAAGCATTTTGTAGCAGCCAATTTCCTGATCAGGCAAACCTGCACGCCTGAATATTCCGGCCGATAACCTGTAATAATGTGATGCACTATCAGTCTTTCCTTCTCCAAATAATGAGTCGGCAATTATTCCATAACTTTCGGCCAAGGTCGAATCGTTCGGGGATGATACCGACTGACCCAAAATGTTTAAAGGGTAAGTAAATCGAATACTTAAGATTATCAGGAAAATAAGGGAATGTCTTTTAACATTCAGAATGGATGTGGAAGTTTTCATAGGTAAAAAAGAGAAGTTCGATAATATGCTATAATAGAGTTGTTTGTCCGAACAAGATAAACATTATTTTGCATAATACAATCGTTATAGCAAAATCAGCCCATATGCTTATCAGAAAAGCAGCTTCAGCTTGTTAACTATTTGCAGGGTACTTTTTCTTTATATAATCGGTTAGAAAAAAAACGAACATGGCGAGCATTGCTATAAAAGCCATTGCCGAGCCAAAATAAAAAGGAGCCGAAGGACTGACTTTATCGTATAAAAGTCCTGCTATCAGACTGGCCGGAAGAAGGGTCAATCCCAAGAGCGAATGATAAATTCCAAATCCGGTGCCTTTTAGTTCAGGAGGCAGAAAATCAGATATGAGTGCTTTTTGAGTACCATCCGAAAGGGCGCTATATAAACCATAGAGCATAAAAAGAAGAATGTAAACATTCAGGTTCAGAAACCATCCGAAACCAAAGTAAACGATGGAATAAACCAGGAAACCTGCAACAAGTAAAATTTCTCTTCCGATTTTATCGGAAAGCTTGCCAAATGGAATTGCCAGAAAAACAGAAACGGAATTAAAAATAAGGTAAATAAAAGGAATGAATTTATCATTTACATTTGTTTCTTTTGTCCGCAACAGTAGCAATGCATCGGTAGAATTTCCCAACGAAAATAAGAATATTATAAGTAAAAAGAAATAATAACGACGAGGGAGGTGCTTAAGCAAAAACACCTCCTTGTTGCCGTTCTTTGGCTTTTTGCAATCCTTTACCAGGAAAATAATAGTAAGAACACCAAAAAGTGCTGGTATACCGGAAAGAATAAATATCAATTTATAGTTTGAAGGGAAAAACCACAAAACCAGGAAAGCAATCAATGGACCGATAATGGCACCGCTATTATCCATGGCTTTATGGAAACCAAAGCTTCTGCCCGATTCTTTTTTATCAATTGATCCGGCAATAAGGCTATCGCGAGGAGCTGTTCTTACCCCCTTTCCTACCCTTTCGATAAAACGCAGAATGAGTACCTGAAATGGAGAAATCACCAGGCTGTATAATGGACTAATAATTGCTGTAAGCCCATATCCGAAAATCATAAAAGGTTTATTCTTGCCAATCTTATCGCTCCAGAAGCCGGAGAAAGCTTTTAGTAATGCTGCTGTACTCTCTGCTATACCTTCGATAAGAGACAGGGTTGTCTTGGATGCACCTATTGATAACAAGAACAATGGCATAACACTGTATACCATTTTTGTGGAGGTATCGGTGAAAAAACTGGTAAGTCCGGTAAAAAAAACATTCCTGTTAAGTCCTAAGATTTTCTTCTTTGGATTCGTGTTTTTTTTATTACTATCCAATTCAACATTGTTCATCCTTGGTAATTAGACTATTATTTCCCCTTCCAGATTCGACAAGTTTTTGAAGTTGAAAAATCACCTGGCTTTTAATCCACTTCGCTCAAGTAAAGGTTCAATCGATGGTTCTTGTCCCCTGAAACGCACATAAAGAGTCATCGGATGTTCAGTACCTCCTTTTGAAAGTATTTCCTTTCGAAATCGGAAAGCTGTTTCGCTGTTGAAAATGCCAGTCTCCTTAAAGACCGAAAAAGCATCGGCATCCAGTACCTCGGCCCATTTGTAACTATAATAACCTGCAGCATAACCACCTGAAAAAATATGGCTGAAGGAAGGACTGAAGGCAGTACCTTCAACAAAAGGCAGAACCTGCGTTGTAGACATAGCTTCCTGTTCAAAAGGAATCAGATCACCTTTGATAACTTCTGTTAATGTATGCCATTTCAGATCAGTTAAGGCAAAACTCAATTGACGTGTCGAAGCAAATCCTGTGTTGAAATTCCTGGAATCGATTATTTTTTGAACAAGGTCGGCAGGAATTTTTTCGCCAGTCTGGAAATGAATTGCCACCCGATCAAGCCACTCTTTTTGTTCTGCCCAGTTTTCCATAATCTGCGAGGGAAGTTCTACAAAATCACGGTATACATTGGTTCCGGCCAATTCCTGGTAGTTACATTTACTCAACATACCATGCAATGCATGGCCAAATTCATGAAGTATGGTTGTTACTTCTCCATAAGTAAGAAGCGAAGGTTTTAATTTTGTGGGTTTCGTAAAATTGAATACCAGTGAAACATGTGGACGAACATCTGTTCCTTCATCTGTTTTGTGTTGTTGTAAAAATTCCGTCATCCAGGCTCCTCCCTTTTTTCCCTCTCGTGGGAAATAATCCATATAAAGCAGGGCCAGAAAGGAACCATCCTTATCAAAAACTTCAAATACTTTCACATCGCAATGATAAACCGGAATTGAACCATTCTGTTTAAATGTCAATCCATACAAGGTGCTGGCTAAATCAAACACGCCCTTTTCCACATTTTCGAGCTTGAAATAAGGACGTGTCATTTCATCGTCAATATTGAACCTCTCTTTTTTAAGTTTCTCCGAAAAATATGAGAAATCCCAGGATTCAATAGTATAATTTGCTCCCAGTTTTTCAGCTAAAGCCTGTACTTCTTTATACTCCTTTTGTGCGAAGGGCATCGATGCTGTCAGCAAATCGTTCAGAAAAGAATACACTTTTTCCGGACTTTTAGCCATATGGTTGGCCAGTACAAAATCGGCATATGTACTGAAGCCGAGGATATTTGCCATCTGAAGCCTAAGTCCGGCAATTTTCCAAACTATTTCGCAATTATTGTTCTTGTTATTGTTTAATCCACGTTTATTATAAGCTAAGAATATTTGCTTACGCAGATCTCGATTATCGGAATATTTTAAAAATGGAACATAACTAGGAAATTGTAATGTAAAAACCCATCCTTCAAGTTTGCGGCTTTCTGCCTCCTCTTTTGCCTGGACAATAATATCTTCGGGAATTCCAGATAAGTTTGCTGAATCAGTCAGGTGCAAAAAGTAGTCGTTCGTTTCGGCAAGTACATTCTCTCCAAAATCTACTGTCAACCGAGCTAATTCATTTGTTATTTTACGGTATTTCTCTTTATCTTCTTTGTTAAGGTTTGCTCCATGTCTTACAAAATCGTCAAATGTTTTTTCGAGAAGCCGCTCGTCTTCTTTACTTAACAAGGTTCTATCGGTGGTATCGTAAACATATTTAATTCGGGCAAACAACTTTTCGTTCAGAATAATATCATTACTGAAATCGCTGAGCATAGGCGATACATCTCGTGTGATATCCTGGATTTCGGGATTCGTTTCAGCTACATTCAGGTTAAATAAAACATTTGAAACCAGGTTGAGCTTATAAACAGATCTTTCAAGTTCTACTAATGTATTACTAAAGTCGGGCTTATCGGCATTGTTAATTATTCGGTCTATAAGTTCTCTTGTTTGAGAAAAGATGTTCTCAAAAGCCGGTTTCAAATGTTCCGGTTTGATTATATCAAAAGGCACCGAACTATATGGGGTATCAAAATTGGTTAATAATGGATTATTCATGTAAAATCTATTTTATGAGGAA
>JAHEEB010000631.1 GCA_024640925.1 Bacteroidota bacterium
AAAGACGGTTAGTGTGAGTAATAATATTTTGCTTTTGGGGAGTACTTTTAGCATGAGTACAAGCGGACGCATGCGCTAGTGTGGAAAAAGAATTTTATTTTCTATAGCTTAATCCTAATAGGTATTTAATAAAAATATCAACCTGTTTTAGAACAGCACAGCTCAGATCACTGATTATTTTGGTGTTTTGGGGGCAGAAGAGATACTTCTAAACCAATCACAGATTACCAACTTTAGAAATCTCCGTTCTATCAAATACTTAATACATTTTGAAACCTTCAACAAAAAACCAATTCAAAACAATATCGGATAAATTTTCGGTTCGGTTTTTAATATTCCGCTGGCTTTTATCTCTTTTATTGCTGCATTTATTTGCTTTAACGTGCATGGCTGAGTTTCAACAGAGAAAACCGCACCATCCTTTATGTGGCGATTATGAGATACTGTATAGATATTAACATCCTGTTTGCCAATTTCAGTTGTAACCAGTCCTGTTATACCCGGACGATCTTCCGTTGTAAAGGTTATTACAAATGGGAAAGTGAAGTGGCTTAGCCCTTTAAATTCCAATTTGTTAGAAAGCTGGGTATTTTTAATCTTATCGCTGTAGCGGGCAATAAACATAATATCGGCTACTATTGAACTTGCAGTTTCCAATGAACCGGCACCTGCTCCTATTAAAATATGTTTCCCGGAATACCTGTTAATGGTTCGAACAGCATTTGTTGCTCCTTTAACTCCCGACAGAAAATTGTCATTCTTAACCATCATAGGACAAACAGTACCATAAACCTTATCTCCATCACGTTTGGCATAACAAATCAATTTGAAAGCAGCATCTATTTCTTTCGCATATTCCATATCATCAGCAGAAATATTTTGAATTCCTTGAAATTTAAGTTGTTCCATGGTGACATCAATACCAAATACAAGCTTCATTAAAATAATTAGTTTATGAGCTGCGTCGCCACCACTAATATCCAGTGTTGGATCAGCTTCGGCATAGCCAGCTTCCTGTGCAAGTTTCAGTGCCTGCCCGAAGCCTAGATCTTCATCAAGCATGCGAGATAAAATATAATTGCTTGTACCGTTTAAAATTCCTGAAACAGAAATTATTTCATCACCCGTAAAACTTTCCTTTATCGTTTTAATAATTGGTATTGCACCACAAACGGCTGCTTCAAACCCAATGGATACATTACTTTTTTCAGCTGTATTAAATATTTCTTGTCCTCTTTCAGCAAGCAAAGCTTTATTGGCTGAAACAAGATGTTTCCCCGACTTACAAATATTAACACATAAATCGTGCACAAAATTACTGGTGCCTCCCACTGTTTCAACAACAAGGTGAATTGAAGGGTCATTTAATATCTCATCAATGTATTTGCCAGCTTCCTGGGGTGTAATCACTTTACCCCCACCACAAAATAATTTTCCTGGTAATCCAAACCTTTCTATTGCAACAGGTGGGTTTAATTCTACAATCTTTGATAAGTTTATTAACCTACCCGATCTACTGGTCAGACTTTCATTTATTTCAGTGATTATTTTTGCTGCTCCACCACCAACTGTTCCACAGCCAACAATTGCAATATTAAAAGGTTTCATGTTTGAAAAATATTTTCACAGGTGTTAAAATAGAAGGCGCAAGTTAAACAAAAAAATCAGATAGTGTTTACCGATTTTTAAAAGTATCTCTTGCACTCCAACTCTCTTTGCATAATTTTACTTATTCATTGAAAGGCAATTGCCCCAAAATATCGGTATTACAAAAACTTTTATCTATCTTTTTCAATTTTGACTAATTGAGTTTGTAAAGCCCTTTTATAAGCTTCGCTTTCAAGACATCGACTAATCAATTGCAAAAAGTCAGTTTGTAATTAAATTATGCCTTCTAAAAAAATAGACAATAAAAACAGAAGAAAATTTCACAATCCCTTTTTCCATTCTTCAAAAAAGCTCGATCCTATCAATTAGAGATATAGAATAATAAATTAATTATTCTCTTATAATTCTGCTAGTTAACATGTAATAAATTTATAAATGAGAAATTAATGATGTATTTATGATGTGTTTATAACGAGGTAGAAATAACGGATTAAATAATTCATCAAAGTATTTTTGATGCATAACTTATTTTAATATTTATTATCTTATGAAATTTGGATACTTTGATGATTCAAGTAAAGAGTATGTAATTACTAACCCAAAGACTCCCTACCCTTGGATTAATTATTTAGGCAACGAAGATTTCTTTTCATTGATTTCAAATACTGCTGGTGGCTATTCCTTTTATAAGGATGCAAAATTCCGCCGTATTACGCGTTACAGATACAACAATGTTCCAACAGATAGTGGTGGTCGTTATTTCTATATCAAAGAAGGTGATACAACCTGGTCTCCAAGCTGGAAACCATGCAAAACTCAGCTCGATAGTTATGAGTGCAGACATGGATTAAATTATACCTCTATTAAGGGTGAGAAAAATGGAGTTTCTGCTAGTATATTGTTTTTTGTGCCTCTCAAAACCTGGGCTGAAGTTCAAAAGCTCACACTTTGTAACAACAGTAAAGAACCTAAAAAAATAAAACTTTTTTCATTTGTCGAATGGTGTTTATGGAATGCCGCCAGCGACATGGAAAACTTCCAACGTAACTTTTCTACTGGTGAAGTTGAAATTGAAGGTTCAACTATCTATCATAAAACCGAATACAAAGAACGTCGCGACCATTATGCATATTATTCAGTAAACACTCCGATCCAGGGTTATGACACTGATCGCGAATCATTTATAGGGTTATACAACGGTTTCGACGAACCCCAGGTAGTTGCTGAAGGCAAACCAAAAATGACCGAAGCTCATGGCTGGTCACCTATAGCTTCACATTATCTTGAAATTGAGCTAAAACCTGGCGAATCGAAAGATTTTATTTTTGTCTTAGGATATGTTGAAAATAGTCAGGATGAAAAATGGGAATCTAAAAACATTATTAATAAAGAGAAAGCAAAAGCTACCCTAGCAAAATTCGACACAACTGCAAAAGTCGATGCTGCATTTAATGAATTGAAAGCATACTGGGATAATCTGCTCAGCATTTATCATGTAGAATCGGGCGATGAAAAACTCGATCGCATGGTAAATATCTGGAACCAATACCAATGTATGATAACATTCTGTTTTTCGCGTTCTGCCTCATATTTCGAAAGTGGAATCGGACGTGGTATGGGTTTTCGTGATTCGAATCAGGATTTGATTGGTTTTGTGCATCAGATTCCGGAAAGGGCTCGCGAACGTATTATTGACATTGCTTCAACCCAATTCCCCGATGGTGGTTGTTACCACCAGTACCAACCACTTACCAAGCGCGGCAACAATGATATTGGAGGCGGATTTAATGACGACCCAATGTGGTTGATATTCGGAACTACCAGTTATATCAAAGAAACCGGCGATTTTAGTATACTGGACGAAATCGTTCCTTTTGATAATGACATGAGTGTTGCCCGAACATTATTCGACCACCTCACTGTTTCTTTTGACCATGTTGTAAATAATCTAGGCCCTCATGGGTTACCATTGATTGGACGCGCCGACTGGAACGACTGCCTCAACCTTAATTGCTTTTCGAACGATCCAAATGAATCATTTCAGACTACTGAAAACAAATCCGAAGGCTCCAAAGCTGAATCGCTGATGATTGCCGGGTTGTTTGTAGTTTATGGCAACGATTATATTGAATTATGTCTAAACCTAAAAAAAGATAAAGAGGCCTCACGTGCCCAGGCACATGTTAATA
>JAHEEB010000079.1:0-3278 GCA_024640925.1 Bacteroidota bacterium
TTGTTACACTGCCATTTCCGGAGGTTGATACTGATAATGTATATTGAGGAACAGAACCTCTTTCAACAAAATTGGCAGTCAATAAACGATTCGAAATCATTGAAATAGTAACTGGATTAGCTGAACCACCTTTATCACCTGACCAGCTATTGAATCTATATCCTGTTCCAGGCACAGCTGTAGCAGTAACAGTAGTAAAAGGATCATAAACACCGCCGGTAGGACTCAATGTTACGCTTCCGGTTCCGGTTACAGATGTTTGTAATTTATATTGATAGCTGGCAGGGTTATAACTAAAATACTCCCTTAACCATGTTAATGCTGGTCGTTCGGTAAGCCCATCGCTACTTAACAAATAGGCTGTAGGTCTCCACATTTCACCATCAACATAACCCCAAAGAGTAATACCTTTAACTGAAGGGTGTTCCCAAAAATAGGTAAATTGTTCTTTGAAAAGAGCTAGTTGGGTTGCATCATCTCCTCTTACTTCATATTCTGAGAGATAAAGATCGACCCCTGTTGCTGCCAGATTTTCAATATTGGTTTTAATTGTACTGAGCGATACCGACTCTAGGCTATGACATTGTAATCCAATACCATCAATTAAACCTCGTGCTTTCAGCAAATTAACAATTGTAATTAACCCCGTATTTTCAGAAGTATAGATTTCAGCATTATATTCGTTTAGAATTAACTTGGAGTTTGGAAACAGTTCACGTGCTTTCTCGAAACACCATATTACCCAATCCCAACCTGTAGTTCCAGCCCCACCAAGTGCATCTTTATAGGTGGGTGGAGCATGCAGGGGTTCATTTACGACATCAATCATATCTATTGCAGGATATCTGGCTGCTACAGCCTCGAACCATTCAATTACTTCAGCCTTTTGTTCGGTCGCAGTCAAACTGCTTATCCAAGATGGATCTCCCGAGGAACCTCCCCAAACAAGTGTATGTTCTTTATAAGAAAACCCGCACTGTTTAGCATGATTATAAGCCCTGTCACACCAAAGCCAGGTTTCCATTACATCGCGGGTTGGTTCACACGACGCCCATTTACCTGCATTCCCAGGAGTAACCTGGTTCCAGTAGTAGTCGTAATTTACTGAAGTTTGTCCCTGGTAATGAATATTACCCAGAAACTTACTTTGTCCATTTGCCATTTGAGCATACATTGCCGATGTTGTAATAAACATCAGAAAAATGCAAAACATTGCAAATCTGATTAGTAGGTCTTTTTTTTTCATTAAGTGTTTATTTAATTGTTAATCAAATTATTTAGGGTTTTAATGTTTCTAAATGTGATTAAGTTGACAGTTAGTAAGATATATCCGCCTAACTGCCAACATCAGAATGCATTTAAGATTATTTAATTATCAACCTTTTTGCTATTACTTCCTTTTCTGTTTCAATTTTAAGAATATAGAGCCCCTCAGGTAAACTTCCGATTTCAATGGTTGCGGAATTTCCGTTTACTGATTTGGTGAGGATTGTCTTTCCATTCACCGAAATGAGCATAACATTATTCATTAAGATTTCACTTTCAAGGGTAACAATATCATCAGCCGGGTTTGGATAAATAGTTATATCCTGATTTGTGTTAATTACAGGTATTCCTTCGGCACCTTTCAGCGCAGGGGCTTCGAAATGCGACCATGCGTACGAACCCACATAGTAAATATACCATACACCATTGATGGCTGCAGGTATACTGTTCGACCATTTGTTGGTATAATCAACATCGTTGATTATTACCTTATCCATGTTCCAGGAATTGACATATGCTATTTCCTGTGTTGTTGACCAGCAGTATTCGCCAGAGCCATTCTGACTGAATGGTATGGTTATGCTTACAGCATTGCTCCCATTGCATGTAGTAACACAAGATGCAACCACTGCTATAACAGCACTGGCTGTCTTAGCCTGATCTTTTGTGGTTACTGTAATAGTTGCAAGTCCAACCCCTATTCCGGTAACAACACCAGCAGTGCTTACAACTGCTATAGCACTATTACTGGAACTCCATGTTACGCTTTTATCTGTAGCATCTGATGGAGTTATGGTTGCAGTTAATGTAGTTGAAGCAGTAACACATATTGTGGCAGTAGCAGGAGAAACAGTTACTCCCGTTACCGGAGTATTGGAAGAACTCACAGTTACAGGAATTGTTGCGGTTTTTAACTGATCAACAGTTGTTACAGTAATAGTTGCTGAACCTGTACCAACTCCAGTAACAACACCATTTGTGCTAACTGTAGCCACATCCGTATTGCTTGAACTCCAGATTACACTTTGGTTGGTTGCATTTGTTGGAGTTACATAAGCAACAAGGGTTGTAGTAGCTCCAACCGTAATATTCGGATTAGTAGCTGCAATCTGAACACCTGTTACCGGAATATTACCTGTGACTGTCACAGCCACAGTGGCGGCAGCTCCACCAACAACTGCCGTACAAGTTATTGTTGCAGTGCCAATTCCCACAGCTACTATTCCAGTTGAACCAACCGTTGCTACCGATGTATTGCTGCTCGTCCAGACAACTGTTTTGTCAGTAGCATTCGATGGTGTTATAGTAACCGTTAATGGAGCTACTGAGCCTACATTTAAGGTCACAATAGCAGGTGATATTGCTATTCCGGTTATTGGTATAGTTGAGCTAACAGTGACAATTGCTGATGCAGTTTTTGATTGATCAACAGTTTTTACTGTAATTGTTGCACTTCCTGAGCCAATACCAGTTACAACACCAGCTGTACTAACTGTTGCAATTGCTGTATTGCTTGAACTCCAGGTTACACTCTTATTTGTTGCATTAGCTGGTAAAACAGTAGCAGATAGGGTTGTTGTTCCGCCAACAACAATTGATGCAGTAGTTGGAGAAACAGAAACTCCCGTAACAGTTACCGTGCTGCTGGAACCTGTAACTTCCAGGTGTGCCCATGATACAGAAGCTTTATAATGGAAATAATACAGACCATTAATTGTAGCCGGCATACTGCTTGAATATTTATTGGTATAAGCAGTCCCATTTATTTCTACCAAATCTGTATTCCATGAATTAACATAGCTGATAGTACCAGAGGTTGAATAACAATATTCTCCAGCACCATTTATAGTTATTGGCAGGGTTGTTGAAACCGGATTGCTACAAGGTGATGCCGAAACATCAACTACTATAGTAGCAGATGCAGTTTTACCCTGATCTTCTGTAGTTACTGTTATAACAGCAGTACCCTCAGCAATTGTTGAAACAAGTCCGGTTGAACTAACCGTTGCGAC
>JAHEEB010000079.1:3288-10115 GCA_024640925.1 Bacteroidota bacterium
TGTTAATTGTACTGAACTATTAATATTGATTGTAACAGAAGATGGAGAGACTGTTACTCCTGTAACAGCAACCTTTGTGGTATCTCCAAAATATTGTCTTAACCAAACCATGGCTGCTCTCTCTGTACCATCGCTGTTAAGTATACCTGTACCAGTTTTCCAGGTGGAACCTTCGACATATCCCCATAATGTAACTCCAGCAACATCGGAATGTTCCCACATAACAGGGAAAAGCTCCTGATATTTCTGTAATTGCAATGCTTCAGTGTTAGTTCCAGACACACCGCGGATATCTAACTCTGAAATATATACAGGAAGTCCGGTTGTAGCAAAATTATCCAGAGTTGCCTTCAGGGTTGATGCGGAAGTATAATCGAGGTTAAAACAATGTCCTTGTATTCCAATACCATCAATTAATCCGTTTGATTTTAGCAACTTAATTAATGTCAGGTAATTCGCCTGAGGTGTTGGATCATTTTCTATACCATATTCGTTGATACAAAGGATTGCACTAGGGAAATATGTCCTGGCAGTCTGAAATGCCCATATAACCCAGTCCCATCCTGTTGTACCATCGCCACCAATCGCATCTTTAAAAGGACAAGTGGTTTTTAAAGGTTCATTTACAACATCTATTAAATCAATATTAGGATACCTGGCAGCCAATGCTGCATACCATTCAATGATTTCAGCCTTCTGTTCATCGGCGGTAAGCGAAGTAATCCAGCTGGGATATTGAGAACCCCATATTAGTGTATGAAGTTTAAACTTGAACCCATTGTTTTTAGCATAATTATAAGCATTATCCAATGCGGTCCAATTCATAACATCTCTTGTTGATTCAACAGAGCCCCATTTACCGGCATTCTCAGGAGTAACCTGGTTCCAATATTTAGAAAAATTTGAGGGTGTACTACTGGCAATAACATTTCCTAGAAACTTGCTCTGCCCCTTTGCTAATTGTGCGTTGATTTCCGGATTCCACATAAAAAGCATAATCACACATGTCAAGAATATTCTTGACAAAATATTGATTTTTCTCATTGGTTTTGTTTTTATTACGTTCGGTTTTTTGAGATTACTTTTTATGGAAAGTAACAGGCTGTCTGACCTAAGACAGACAACCTGTACCAACCATTTTAAATTAGCTGCGGGCTAATTAATTATTAATCTCTTCATTGCAGTTTTATTTTCGGTTTGAATCTTCAGAATATAGATACCTTGTGGAATATCGCTGACTTCAATGGTAGCTGAAATCCCATTTACAGATTTTGTGAATAGAATATTTCCATTCATTGAAATAAGCATGACCTCCTTGATTAATGAATTATTGTCGATATTAACCAATTCATCTGCAGGATTAGGGTAAATATTCAAATCAGAAACTGATGTCTGAGAAATACTAACAGCATCTTTCAAGGCAGGAGCTTCGAAATGAGACCATGAATAAGAACCTTTGTAATAAATGTACCATGCACCATCAATAGCTGCAGGTAATGAGTTCGACCATTTATTGGTATAATCAACATCATTAATTGTTACCTTATCCATGTTCCATGAATTGACATAAGCCATAGCCTGTGTTGTAACATAGCAATATTCCCCAACACCATCTTTACTGAAAGGAATTGTAATACTCACAGGATTAGTACATGGTGTAGTAGAAATGCTTACAGTTATTGCAGCTGAAGCAGTTTTTGATTGATCGGCAGTTGTCACAGTGATAGTTACACTGCCTGTTCCAATACCAGTTACTACGCCAGCCTGACTAACTGTTGCAATTGCTGTGTTGCTTGAACTCCATGCGACATTCTTATTCGTTGCATTAGTTGGCAAAACCGTTGCTGACAAGGTTGTAGAAGTACCTACATTTATTGAAGCACTTGTGGGAGACAATGAAACACCGGTAACCGGCACACTGGTTGAAATAACCTGAATAGTTGCACTTGCAGTTTTTGACTGATCAGCTGTAGTAACTGTAATCGTTGCAC
Source organism: Bacteroidota bacterium (assembly GCA_024640925.1). Classification (GTDB taxonomy): domain Bacteria; phylum Bacteroidota; class Bacteroidia; order Bacteroidales; family UBA10428; genus UBA10428. The sequence continues at coordinate 5,280 of JAHEEB010000079.1, forward strand.
TTCCTGTTCCGATACCTGTTACTACTCCAGCCGAACTGACTGTTGCTACAGCTATATTGTTTGAACTCCAGCTAACACTCTTATTGGTGGCATTGGTTGGCAAAACAGTGGCTGTCAATGTAGTTGTTCCGCCAATAGTTATCGATGCATTTGAGGCTGACAAAGTAACACCGGTAACAGAAATTGTAGTAGTTCCAACAGAAATATTTACAGTAGCTTGAGCAGTTGCTCCATCGTCATCTGTCACTGTAAGAGTAGCAATATAATTTCCTGTTGATGAGTAATTATGCAAAATGGATGTTCCCGTACCTGTAGTACCATCACCAAAATTCCATGAGTATGTTATTATTGATCCATCAGAATCTGTTGAACCAGATGCATCGAAAGTAACATTTAATGGAGCTTGTCCGGAAGCTGGAGTAGCTGTAGCTATAGCAACCGGAGCATTGTTTTGTGGTACAGAACCACTGCAATTTGTTATTTCAGCTGCCAGGTAAGGTTTTAGTTTATTCATTTTCCAGGTCACAATGTTTGTCCATTGATCGTCGAGTAGCCCACCGGTATCGCCAGAATTCGGATTCCAGCACCAATATGTCCAGGAATAGCTTGTGCCCATATACTTCAGAAAGGTATCAAACCAAACCTCATCAGTTCCGCCAGTATCTCTGATACCAAATTCTCCAACCAGCAATGGAGCTATATTTTGTGTTATAATAAAATTGAAATTTTTTTCCCAAATAGCCGGCATATTCGAAGGAAAATCGGATGCCGAGAACCATTCCTGGGGATAAACTGTAGGGCCATATTCGTGAGGGGAATAAACCAGTTTCTTGGGATTGCTGATCTGAACCGGGTAATCTTTAACACCCATAAGATTGCTTCCCCACCAATAACCATTGCCATTATATACTTCAACACCTTCAACCATGATTAATACGTTGGGGTTGACAGCGAGAATAGCGTTTCCGCATCTTTCTGCAGCTTTGTTCCAATCTGTTGCCGAATTTGAATTACCCCATGTTGCACAACCTGAGTATTTTCCATGAGGTTCATTATCCAAATCCATTGCAATTACTGCATCATAATTTTTATAACGTGTTGCCAACGTTACCCAATCAGAAATCCATTTGCTCTCAGAAATATCAGAAGTATACCACAGGTTTTCTTCCATGTATGCATCGGGTTTTCGTGAATGGTTATCAAGAATAATTTTCATATTATTCTCCTGACACCATTGAACCACAATATCCATTATTTCTATTGGTTTTGTTTTTGTAGCCTCAACAGCATTCATAGGACTCACACCAGTGTATGGATCTACACCATAGGAGTTAATCTGTATGGTAGCACTCGCATCCAGAATTTTATTACACCAGGGAATACGAATACAATTAAATCCTTGATCTTTGATCTGCTTCAGCATACTTTTGCAGTCGCGTGACCAGATGCCGTGAAAATAGAGCATTGAGGTTTCGAAACCAAACCAGTTAACACCTGTGAGTCTAACTTCCTTACCATTTGAATCATACAATTTGTTTCCCTGTGCATTCAGGTAATTTCCTGTACATGTTTGTGCATGTAACTGCAATTGTACAACACAAAAGAGGATTACGAAAAAAGTAATTCTTTTAATCATTGGTCTATTTATTTAGTAATGTTTAGTTAGTAATTTGTTCATATAAAAAAAGGAGACCAAACCATTCCTGGAATGGTCCCCAATGCACCTAATTGACAGTGATAATTCTTCTTTCCAGAATATTATCACCACTCATCTGGATTATGTAAACACCTTTTTTAAAGAAGCTGACATCAATTTCTGTCTCTGATAAATTATTTTCTGACTGAAACGTTGATTTTCCACTCAAATCTAAAATCCTAATCTCTTTTACACCTTCAATACCTCTCAGGTAAAGAGTTGTATTTACAGGATTTGGATAAACCAATATTTCATTTGCAATTTCAGAATTTATACCCATTGCACTTTTTACTGAAGGAGCTTCGAAATGCGCCCAGGTTACCGAAGCCTTGTAGTATATATACCATGCACCATTGATAGCTGCAGGCATGCTATTCGACCATTTATTGGTAAAATCGACATCATTAATGGTTACCTTATCCGTATTCCATGAGTTGACATAAGCCATAGACTGTGTAGTAACATAGCAATATTCTCCAGCACCATCTTTACTAAATGGAATGGTTATGCTAACTGCATTGCTGCTGCCGCATGTGGTTGTTGAGGTTGAAGTAACCGTAATGGCAGCTGTTGCTGTTTTTGACTGATCTGCAGTTGTTACAGTTATAGTTGCACTACCAGTACCAACACCAGTTACAACACCAGTTGTGCTGACCGCTGCAATAGCTGTATTGCTAGAACTCCATGCAACACTCTTGTTAGTTGCATTCGTTGGCGCTACAGTAGCTGTTAGTGTGGTTGTTGAACCAACATTAACTGTTGCACTTGCTGGTGATACTGTCACTCCGGTTACTGAAACACTGGAAGAGGTAACAGTTATAGTTGCTGTTGCTGTTTTTGACTGATCGGTTGTTTTTACAGTTATCGTTGCATTGCCTGTACCAACACCTGTTACAACACCTGCCGTGCTAACCGTTGCAATAGCGGTATTGCTTGAACTCCATGTTACACTCTTATTCGTTGCATTTGTTGGAGAAACGGTAGCGGTTAGAGAGGTTGTTCCACCGACAGTAATAGATGCAGTAGTTGGAGCAACAGTCACTCCGGTAACAGACGTAATTGATGAACTAACAGTTACTGTAGCAGTAGCTGTCTTCGATTGATCAACAGTAGTTACTGTAATGATTGCACTACCTGTACCAACTCCTGTTACAACACCTGCTGTGTTCACACTGGCTATAGCCGTATTGGTGCTTGACCAGGTAACAGATTTATTTGTTGCATCTGTTGGAGATACGGTAGCTGTTAATGTTATACTGGAACCAACATTAACTGTTGTGTTTGTAGTATTTAAAGACACACCGGTAACTGCAACATTATTTCCGCCAGATCCACTAATTTCGAGATGTGCCCATGCAACAGAGGCAACATAACGAATGTAATAACCACCATTAATTTTTGCAGGCATGCTACTTGAATATTTATTCGTATATGCAACACTGTTTATCTCCACCAGGTCAGTATTCCATGAGTTTACATTTGATATTGTTCCTGTTGTAAACCAGCAATATTCTCCTACACCATTTTGAACTATAGGAAGGCTTGCAGCAACAGGGTTCACACAAGCATTTGGTGAACTGTTAACTGTAACCGTAGCTGAGGCAGTTTTTCCACCATCAACCGTAGTAATAGAAATTAATGCAGTACCAACACCAATGCCTGTGACTGTTCCAGCACCATTCACTGTGGCAACAGCAGTATTACTTGAACTCCAAATTACACTTTTAACAGTAGCATTTGAGGGACTCACTGTAGCAGTAAGCTGACCAGTAGTATAAGTATCTAGTTCTAATGTTGATGGAGAAAGAGAAACACCAGTAACAGGAATTGTTATTCCACTATAAAGTGATTCCATAGCTTCAGCCCATAATCTTTGCATACTTGCAGCACCGCTGGAATTAGTATGAACGCCATCACTAGCTAAATCTTCAGAATGGGTAGAAAACCATGTATAAAAATCAGGACCTTCAATCAGATTATTTTGTGCTGTTAATTCATCGATTGCGACCAGATAATCCGGATGAACCTGCCATCCGGCAGCTGACTCATTTGTTCCAATCATTCTTGAAATGATAGGATTGATCCCTGCGGCCTTGCATGCATCAATAACAATCTGCATATTAGCTTTATACGTTGATACATTTGCATTGCTGCCACCCCAGGCATCATTAGTTCCCATTTCAATAGCCCAATATTTTGCATTTCCGGCTTTAGCAATATATTTATCAATATCTGTAGCCATGTCCCCACTGTTCATGCATGGTATACCACCTCTAATCATTGCCGGATTATATCCCGAATGGGCTGCTGCTATAACATCGGCATAATTTTCAGCAGGAGGCATTGATTTATAAGAATTTGCAGAAATGCTGGTACCTGGAAAAAACCAGATATCATCGCCATTATTCGAAAGATCAAATACTTCAATCTCGTCTAAATACCCACCACCGGTTGCAATATTCATTTTTATCCAACTTGCTCCGGAAATATTCAGAACATGACCACGGGCTGTGACATCGTTACCAGCAATTGTTTCAAGCGTAGTCCATGTACCATCACTTCCATTTGTTGAATTAGAAGATATCTGAAAATTATAATCCACAAGGCTGGAACCTCCCTGTTTACAACTATGTGCCGAAGCTATAACATCAGACCATGAATAACTCGGGTTATTCCAGTTAAAAAATACGTTTGAATATCCGGCACCAATATTAATGGCAATCCAGCTTCCATTACTAACATAAAATCCGGTTCCTCCGAATAGGTTATCTACCAGAAGAGTGTTTGTTCCACTTGAAGTATAAACAGGCTTACCCCTGGAAATAATTGGGTTTGATGTTATTGAAGAATATACAATATGAATATTTAGAACAAAAACCAATAAACATGACAGAAAAATTTGCTTTTTCATGTGGTTTAATTTTAATTTTTTATGGACAAATGGAATATCCAAGATTTTGATTTAATTGATTCGCGTTAATCTATCCCGAATATTTCATATGTATTTTTATTCTTTTTTGACTTAAAGATTTTAGTTAAAAGGATGGTCTAATAAAAGACCACCCTTTTTTACAGAAATTTATTTTCTAATAATTGATTTAACAATTACTTCATTGTTAGAATAAATTCTGAGTATAAAC
>JAHEEB010000080.1 GCA_024640925.1 Bacteroidota bacterium
GCTTTATACTTCTGTTGCCGGAATTAGGTTTGATCCTGAGTTTCCCGGATATAAACGAATTATCATTAAACCCTACCTGACAGATAAACTTGATTATACAAAGGCCAGATTTCATTCACTATATGGTGATATTCTCTCACATTGGGAAAGAAAAGGAGAAGAGCTTTATTTGAATATTGAAATTCCGGTAAATACAACTGCCATTGTTCATCTTCCAGTTATCAATATTGAGAAAATAACGGAGAACTCTATATCGATTCGCAACAATAAAGACGTAAAAATAATTGGAGCTAAAGGTGACAGAACCTTGGTAGAGGTCGGTTCCGGAAAATATCAATTTAAAATTAAATAATAAAAAACATTAAAAACACTTTAGCACAATGGTTAAGAGATTGTTTCTTTCATTTCATATATTTCTGCTATCAGGGATTAGCATCATTGCCCAGCAAAACAGCCTGGTAAATACTTCCGGTAGTCCTTATGCAAAATTGCACCCGTTGAATATTACTGACGTTACATGGACAAATGGTTTTTGGGCAGAGCGATTTAGTGTGTGTGAACATTCCATGGTGCCATTTATGATGGGAATGTACATGAATGATTCTATCAGCCATGGTTTTGCAAATTTCGAAATTGCTGCGGGTCTTAAACAAGGAGAACATGTTGGACCGCCTTTCCATGATGGTGATTTTTACAAAATGCTTGAGGCACTTATTATGGTCTATTCTGTAAACAAAGATGAGAAGCTTGACAGACAGATAGATTCGATTATTACAATAATAGGAAAGACACAGAGGGCCGATGGGTATATTCATACACCTGTTGTAATTAAGCAGAGGAACGACACAACAAAGAAAAAAGAATTTGCCGAACGTCTCGATTTCGAAACCTATAACATGGGACATCTCATGACTGCAGCTTGTGCACATTACCGTATTACAGGGAAGAAAAATCTTTTGAATATTGCAATTAAAGCCACCGATTTTCTTTACTACTATTACAAGAATAAAGCCTTCGACCTGGCACAGAATGCTATTTGTCCATCGCACTATATGGGCGTAATTGAGATGTACCGGACAACAGGGAATCCCAAATACCTGGAACTGGCTGAAGGATTGATTAACATTCGCAGCATGGTAGTTAAAGGTACTGACGACAATCAGGATCGAATTCCATTTCGTCAACAGAGAGAAGCTGTCGGACACGCTGTCAGATCGAATTACCTGTATGCGGGGGCTGCAGATGTTTTCCTCGAAACAGGTGAAGATTCGCTGATGATGGCCCTCGATGCTATCTGGCATGATATGACTGAGCGGAAGATGTATATTACAGGTGCTTGTGGAGCGCTCTATAATGGAGTTTCACCGGATGGCACTACCTACGATCAGAAACCGGTACAGCAGGTTCATCAAGCCTTTGGGCGCGATTATCAGTTGCCGAATTTAACTGCTCACAACGAATCGTGCGCAAATATTGGCAACTTACTTTGGAATTGGCGTATGTTTCTGGCAACCGGAGATGCAAAGTATACAGATATCATGGAGCAGGTAATGTATAACAGTTTGCTTGCCGGAGTGAGTCTCGATGGCAAAGGTTATTTTTATACCAACCCCCTTGCTGTATCGAACAATTTGCCTTTTGTGTTACGTTGGTCGAAAGTACGTGAACCATATATCGGATATTGCAATTGTTGTCCGCCAAACACTATACGCACTGTTGCCGAAATTCAAAATTACATGTACAGCCTATCCTCCGAAGGTTTGTGGGTAAATTTCTTTGGTGGAAGTAAGCTGAAAACCAGTTTGCCCGATAAATCGTTTTTGGAAATCGAACAAATAACTGATTATCCATGGAATGGAAACATAAAAATCAACATAATAAGTGCTCCAAAGGATGAGTTCCCCATTTATGTTCGTATTCCTGGGTGGGCAAGTGGTGTAAGCATATCCATAAACGGACAAAAGAAGAAAATATCGAATATACCAGGGAAATATACTATAATTAGCAACATCTGGAAAAAAGGCGATATTATTCAGATTGATATCCCTATGTCTGCGCAATTAATTGTATCCAATCCGCTTGTTGAAGAAACAAAAAACCAGGTAGCAATTCGGAGAGGACCAGTTGTATTTTGTCTCGAATCGTGCGATATACCTGACAATTCTGATCTGAATAATATTCGGATACCTGAAAATATTGAACTTACCCCCGAACTTAATGAATTAAATGGAAGCACATGGTATTCTTTAATTGGTAAAGTATACCTCGTAAAACACGAAGATTGGGGTGGTCAATTATACCGGGAACTAGATAAAGGTTATAACCAGGAAATCGAGGTTCGCTTTGTACCGTATTATGTATGGGGCAATCGGGGTAAGGGCGATATGTCGGTTTGGTTACCATTAACCCGGTAAATCTTTGGAAATAATAATGGCATATAGTAATTTAACAAAAAATAAAATAATCAGATTGAACAATGGAAGAAATACTATCGAAAATTGCTCATTGTGTAGAGTTTGGGAAAGTTAATAAAGCTGCTCCATATCCACCCGATATGAAAGGACTAGATGGTGCTGATGAACTAACAAGAGAGGCACTCGATTCGGGAGTTAAAGCAGATGTGATTCTAAAACAGGCACTGGTTGAAGGAATGGACAGAGTTGGAAAGAAGTTTTCCGAAAAAAAGATATTTATTCCCCAGATGCTTATGTCGGCTAAAGCCATGAATGCTGCTATCGAGCATTTGAAGCCTTATTTTAAGAGTGGGGAAGTGCAACGAAAGGGCAAATTCATTATAGCCACAGTACAGGGCGACTTACACGATATAGGAAAGAATCTTGTAAAAATGAGTATTGAAGGCGCCGGTTGGGAAGTAATTGACTTGGGGGTTGATGTTAAAGTAGAAAAACTTCTTGCTGCTATTGAAGAAAACCCTGGCGCGAAAATAGGGCTGTCCGCTTTACTTACAACCACCATGGGAAATATGAAAGACGCCGTTGCAGCTATTAAAAGCAAATACCCAAACAACGAAGTTCTGATTGGAGGAGCTCCTGTTAACGATGATTTCCGGAAACAAATAGGAGCCGATTATTATGCTCCCGATCCTCAGGGTGTTGTTGCTCATTTGAACAAATAATTGTATGAAAGGTATTGAATTAATCAAAAAAGCTTTTGCACTCCAAAATGTAGAAAGGGTGCCGTGGGTACCTTTTGTTGGATGTCATGGCGGTCATCTGATCAATGTAACTGCTTCTGAATTTTTAAAGTCATCGGACTTAATTTTCAAGGGTGTTTCAAAAGCTGTTGAGATCTATAAACCCGATGGTATACCCGTTCTGTTTGATTTGCAGGTAGAGGCTGAAGCATTAGGTTGCCGGTTAGTCTGGTCAGATGATAATCCACCGGCAGTGGTTTCGCATGTATTGCTCGAGGGTAAAACCCTGTCTGATCTATCAGTGCCTTCATCAACCGATGGCCGTATTGGTATAGCTATTGATGCAGCTAAGAAACTAAGAAAAGAATTCCCCGATATTGCTTTATACGGTCTTATTACCGGACCATATACACTGGCTCTCCATTTATTGGGTACCGATATCTTTATGAAGATGCTTGAAGCACCTGAAGAAATTCTTGCATTGCTTGATTTTACCAAAGAAGTAGGGAAGGCCATGGCTGGATATTATATCGATGCCGGATGTGATATTATTGCTGTAGTTGATCCAATGACTTCGCAAATTGATCCGGATTCATTTGAGATGTTTGTCCACGAACCAGCCAAAGAAATTTTCGATTTTATTCGGGCAAAAGGAAAGCTGAGTTCGTTTTTCGTTTGCGGGCATGCTCAGCAAAATATAGAGGCCATGTGCGCTACCCATCCCGATAATATTTCAATCGATGAGAATATACCCCTCGATTTTGTACGGGATATTGCATTGAAAAATGAAATAAGCTTTGGCGGAAACCTTAAACTTACTGTTGTTCTATTGATGGGAACACCCGAAGACGCCCGCCGTGAGGCTATGGAATGTTTGGATTTAGGAGGAAAAATAGGTTTTGTATTGGCCCCTGGTTGCGATTTGCCTAAGGATACACCTCCCGAAAATATAAAGGCTATTACCGAACTGGTAAATGATGAATACCTGCAACAGGTTGAGCGGGCAAAGGAGAAGAGCGAAACAGAGATCGCCCTGCTGAATATGAAAGATTACGGAAGGGTAAATAAGGTAATAGTTGATATTATTACCCTCGATTCTGAATCCTGTGCACCTTGTCAGTATATGGTCGAAGCGGTTAAACGTGTTGCTCCTCATTTCGAAGGTATTGTTGTATGGCGCGAGCATGCTATCAAAAAGATGGAGGCAGTAACCTTTATGAATTCGCTACTTGTAAAGAACATTCCAACTATTTGCATCGATGGAAAGATTGCGTTTGTATCGAAAATTCCTCCTCAAAATGAATTGATAGCTGCAATACAGCAAAGAATTAATGAAAAATTCAAACTCATCATTTCCTCAAGGAGAGCTGAAGTGCTGATTCTGGGTAAAAATGATGCGGAGTGCAAAGAAGCCAGAGAGGCAGTAGAGCTTGCTATGAAGGAAACCGGAAAACATATTAGTCTGAAAACATCTACCGATTCAGCTATGAAAGCCACATTCGGAGTTGTTAATACACCAGCAATCATACTGACGGAACATAAAATCAAGGCTCGGGGAGAAGTACCTTCCGTTGATATTATTAAAGAATGGCTGAAGGATATTTAATACAAGAACACAAAAGTTTTTGTGTTCATAAACAATTTCAAATCAAGTTCACAAGAACAAAACAGATTCTGTATTGAGCAAAGTACCAGTATATTTGATTACCGGTTTTCTTGGAAGTGGAAAAACGACCTTAATTAAAAGGCTTATTGATAATAATACAGGTACATCAAGAATGGCTGTTGTCCAGAATGAATTTGCCCCTTCAAATTTCGATGGCCAGGAACTTAAAAGGCAAACAACAAAACATTTCGATCTATTGGAAATCAATAATGGTTCTGTGTTTTGTGTATGCCTGTTATCTGGGTTTATTCAATCATTCAGCAAATTTATTCATGAGGTGAATCCCGAAGTTGTTTTCCTTGAAGCAAGCGGACTTTCCGATCCTATTTCAATAGGCGAAGTTTTTAATTCCAAGGAACTTCAGGAGAGTGTCTTTCTTGCTGGCTCTGTTTGTGTTGTTGATGCATCGGGTTTTCTTAAGTTTGAAAAGTTTCAGCAGCGCATGGTACATCAGGTACAGATAGCCAATCAGGTAATTATAAACAAAATTGATCTTGTTGATAATTGTGAACAAGTCCTTCAAAAAATCCATCAGATTAATCCACAAAGTAAGAAATACACATCAAACTATTGTGAGATTAATATGGAAGAATTACTGGCAATAACAAACCCAATGAATACCTCACAGCCTGCTTATAATATATCAGCCGAAGACATTGGCCGACCCGATATTAAGTCGGCTGTTTTTAAAACAACAAAAGCTATTAAAGAAGAAAATGTAAACAGGTTTTTGCAGGCGATAATGCCGCAAATGATAAGGTTAAAGGGATATATCCTGCTCGATTCAGGGAGATCATTAGCTGTTCAGATTGTAAATAACAGATTGCAATCAGATCATATCGATAAATCTATCAGACAAACCGAAATCATTGCTATGGGAATTAGCATGTCAGTAAGCGATATTAAAACTGCTTATCTGCAAAACATTTAAATCGAAAGTGACTAAATAATTTATGTATGAATCATAAAGACAGATTCTTAGCAACAGTTGAAAATGCACCGGTTGACAAGCCTGCATCATGGCTCGGATTGCCTATTCCTTTAGCTGAACCTGCTTTACTAAAGCACTTTAAGGTGAAATCAATCGATGAATTGAAGAAATTTATTAATGATGATATCTATCCTATTGAAGTACCCTATAATTTTCCACCATCGAACCATATTGCCTGTGCGTTTAACTTTGCAAAGGTGAATCACCTTGATAAACCCGATGAAAGAACATTAACTGCGCCTGGATTTTTTGAAGATTACAATGATGTTGCGGATATAGAAAAGTTTAACTGGCCCGATCCTTCCAAATATCTCGATCGGGAAGAGTCAAAACGAAGAGCAAAAGCTATAGATAAAGATTATGCCCGTATGGGTATTTTGTGGAGTGCCCATTTCCAGGATGCCTGTTCGGCTTTTGGTATGGAACAAGCCTTAATGGTTATGCTCACAAATCCCGATATGTTTCAGGCTGTAATTGACAGGATAACTGATTTTTATTTGAAGGCAAATGAGATATTCTATGAATCAACAAAAGGCTATCTCGATGCGGTGCTTATCGGCAACGATTTTGGCAGCCAAACCGGATTGATGGTCGATCCGGCCATGCTCAGTGAATTTGTATTCACTGGCACAAAGAAACTTATTGATCAGGCTAAAAGCTACGGATTAAAAGTTATGCATCATTCCTGTGGTTCTATATTCCCTATAATAGATGATTTAATAAACCTTGGAGCAGATATTATACATCCCATCCAGGCATTGGCCGAAGGCATGGATGCACCAAACCTGAAGAAGCATTTCGACAAAAAAGTATGCTTTTGTGGAGGGGTCGATGCTCAATACCTTTTAGTAAGTGGAGCCCCCGATATGGTGAGCAGAAAAGTGAAAGAGCTGGTTGAACTCTTCCCAACCGGATTGATTGTTTCTCCAAGCCACGAAGCAATTTTGCCTGATATACCTCCGGCAAATATTGAAGCATTGTTTGGAACATTAAACAGATGAACTTTCGAAGTACTATTTATTTGATAACTGGAAAAATAAATTTTCTCAAAAACTCCAACAGGTTTAAGTAAACATGGGGTTTTAGATTATTGTCAAAGACAAACAGGAAACTCCTTTGTGATGCTGTTACTTCGGGCGCTTTATGCTTCTTTTATTCACTTTCGGTGAGCTCTTCAAATGTATTTTGTTATGCAATTGAATCGGTTGTGGTTAAAAACAGGCTTGTTGGCAGAAAGTGTAAAAACGGGCAACCTGAGAAATTTTAGCCATTGAAGGAAATGAAAAAATAATCAACCGTTCTGATAATAATATGTTTATATTTATAAATTACGTATTTAAAATTTTAAACCTATGAAACCAGCAAACATTTACCTGATACTGCTTCTTTTTATCACTGTTGAATCATGTGAAGAAAGCGAAAATGCAGATTCTTCAACTACTTATTTAGTGAAAAAAGAAATAAGAATTGATGCTGGAACTGACACTATTATTACAACTTATGAATATGAAAATAATAAACTTATTGAAGAAAATTTCTCTGATGAGTCAATATTTACTTATGAATATAATGATACTTCTGTTTTATTTAAAATTGTAAGTACAGATGGTCGATTATATCAGGCTTCAAGAATAATTATTAAAAATGATTTAGCAATAAAATCAATAGTTCTTGGGGCTGAAAATGGATTTGGCGAGTTGATACCGACAGGTGAAATCACCTATTATAATTATAATTCAACCAATCATCTGGTTGAAATTTTGACATATCAAGATACAGTATTAGATTCCAAAACTTTAAATACCTGGGATTCGAATGGTGATTTAATTAAAATGGAATTGTATGATTCCGAAAGCTTTCTTTCACCTATTCTCAGTTATGAATATTCATACTATTTAAATAAGACAGATGCCAGGGATTATGGTTTATCATTTAAAGGCAAAAACTCAAAGCATTTAGTAAAAACTGAGTCTAGTGTTTATCAAAGTAACATGTTATCCTCAATATCTTATTCATACAAGTTTGATAACAAAGGTAGACCTGGAACAGTTACTCTAACATCTGATGATGCAAGCACAGTAAAAACCTTTATTTATGAATAATTGTTATATAAGACCAATATGCTGCTTGTCGGGTCGATTACCATAGCACAATGGATTCATTTTATAATTTGATTTCCTGTTTTATCTTATGAAAAGATTTGTTTTCAAAAGATTTATTCCAACTCTTTTTAATGTTGCTGAGTTCTTCGGTTATATTACCATTTATCCTTTTTTGCAGATAAAGTTTTTCTTTGCTGTTTAACTCCTGATTATCGATAATAGCCTCCAATTCATTTTCGGTAAAGCTTTTGAATGCTTTCCTGAATAAAATATATTTAACCAAATAATTAATGTTTTGTCTGCAGAATCCAATCTCTGTAGCCACCTCGTGTGTAGTTGCCAAAATTAAATTGTCCAGTTTATCTTCTGCTAAAATACTTTGTTCCGCAAATTCAAGACCTGAATACTCTTTGTAAATATCCGAATATTCCCTGCTTAAACATTCCAATTCATTTTCTATCCTCTGCAATTTTTCAAGGAATATTTCAATTCTATTCATTTGGGAAATTCATTTATATGATTTTGCACAAACTCAACTAATTTGTCAATTAACTCCGGTCTTTTTTCACAAAATCCCGCGGAATAGGAGCTGTATTCTTTATCTGAATTCAGGGAATTTATAAAATCAGAGTAATTAGTTGTGTTAATTGCTTCAGGGTAATTCTCTTCAAATACTTTTTTCCTGGTTTTTGCCTTTCTGATTAAATCCGAGAGAGTATCCATTTTTAATGTGACTTTAATTTGTTCAATTACATGGTCTGTTTTATTCAAACAAATTGCATTGGTAAAATCTTCCCACCCCTCGTAACACTGCCATTCCCAAATTATCATAAATGTATATTGACTGGGATTGAGCTTATTTAATTCGCTATCAATTATCCAGAAATCTCTTTTTAGGTTTTCCGATTCTTCTATTGCCAGTGCAACTTTGCTGAGTATGTCTTCCTTGTCCTTATTGAATTTAAAAATCCTTTCGGTTAACGGGTATTTTTCATTTCTAATTGATTGTATGGCTTTAGAGAAATTAAATTTATTGTTCTCAAGATGTTTTTTTGCAAGCTCATTTTCAACATTTTCTTTTTTTGCTAAAAAATCGATTTGCTCATTCTTAAAAATCGATTCTGCTTTATCAATATTCCATCCCGATTTCTCAAGCAATTCCAAACCATATTTATTCTGAACAGGAATTCGTTCTTGTAATTTTACTACTATTTCGTTTTGCTTTTGAGTCATATACTATTTTATTCCGAATCTGAAGAATCATCGTGACTATAGGGGCCTGTTGTTATTTCCCCGGTATTAATATCCCTGACTTCATTCACTATTAACTTAAAGGTATCTTCCTTATTATCGAATTGAAAAACCTGGGTTTCAATACCCCATACACCAACAATAACTTTGGTTGTTAATGTTTTATTCTTCAAATCGGTTTTGGGGAGTCCACGCATATAGGAATTAAGGAAATTATTGCTTACAAACTTTCCATTTTTTTGAAAATAAAAATTATAAAATTCTGTGTAACCAAAATCTACTGCTACAGCAAGATCTTCTTTGTTGTCAAAATTAAAGTCATTGATAATTATGTCGCCATACATGCCATCTAAGACTTCAGCATCCTTGTTATAGCCATTTATGTATGAACGCGATTCGCAATTATAAAAATCCATAGAGGAAACAGGTTCCCATTCTATTTCCTGAATTATTTTCTTATTTACTTTATCAGCTATTGTGAGGTATACTCTTGTAATTACATTGTTTCCATCTTTGTCAAAAGAAAGACTGTAAATATATGTATCGGAAACTTTGTCGTATGTGCAAAACGGTTCACGAATTGAAGTAACAGAATTATTTGAATCGTTTTCGGCCAAAATAGTTGCAGATTCTTTCATGTCAGCAACCAGACCTGTGTTTTTGGTGTGACACGAAACCAACATCAGACAAATTAGAATCGGAGGAATAAACTTCTTCATTATTCAAGAATATTTTTTTGCATTTCAACTTGTTCTTTTGTTTTAAGTTTTAAAAGATATACACTCAGGATGATACGCAGTTACAACCTTTGCGGATAATTTTATATCTGTAAACTGAGGTTACAAAAAACAAATTTTGAGCTGCATAAATATAGAGTTAAAACATTGTAAAATAAATAATCAATCTTAATATTCTACTTAATTATTTCAACTAT
>JAHEEB010000632.1 GCA_024640925.1 Bacteroidota bacterium
GTAAACCTTTCCGTTGCCGGTGGAAATAACCCCCCTGCTTATACAAGCTATTCCTGGTCAAACGGGGCAACTACGGAAGATATTTCCGGTGTACCTGGTGGCAATTATACCATTACGGTTAAAGATACCAAATTGTGCCAGGGCGATACTACATTCCTGGTAAACGACACAACCTACCTTCAGGTAACATTATCTGATGTTACGAATGTCGACTGCAAAGGAAGCAGTACCGGATCGGCAACGGTTGCTGTTTCTAACTTTACAGGAACGGTTACTTATGAATGGAAAAATGTTTATAATGCAGTTGTAGGTAATTCAGCCGTTTTAAGTGATATAATTGCCGGAAAATATACTGTTGTTGTAAAAGATAATTTAGATACTGCCTTTACTATAGTAACAATTACTGAGCCGGACGAAATACTTTCATCATCTATTTCTGGTTTAAATCCTGAGTGCTATGGCGCAAGTACAGGCTATGTAAACTTTAGTGTATCGGGAGGCTCGCTGCCTTACCGGTTTTTATGGTCGAATGGTGCAAAAACGGAAGATATTGTAAATATACCAGCTGGCAATTACTCTGTAACTGTTACCGACACCAATGGCTGTACTTCAACCAAAGATTATACAGTGGATGAACCAGATGGTATGTTTATAACATTTACTATCGACCAGAGAATTCTTTGTCATGGAGATCAGGTTGGAAGGGTAACAGCCAATATAACGGGTGGTTCAGGTCCCTGGACCTACCTTTGGGACGACCCGGGTAATCAAACGGAAAGTACTGCCACATCTCTTTTCGGTGGTAGTTATAATGTTGTTGTAACCGACCATAATGGATGCCAAATAAATGAGAATGTTACTTTATCTGAACCGGATTCAATTACCCTTAATTCTGTTGTTCAGTCCCCTTCTTGCTTAGGAGACTCCGATGGCTCAATTGTTCTTAATGTCAGTGGTGGTACACCTACCTATGACTATGTATGGTCGAACGGTGATTTTACCAGGATCATCACAGATTTGTCAGCTGGAGATTATTCTGTCACTGTTACTGACGAAAATCTTTGCAGTACCCAACATACTATTACTCTTTCTCCACCTGCCGATGTAAGATTTAGTTCTATAGCGCTTACCAGTCCTACCTGCTTTGGCCTTGATGATGGACAAATAAATATGACGGGACAAGGTGGAGCAGGTGCTTATCAATATTCTGTTAATGGTTCAGCTTTTAGCTCTGATTCCATTCTCTCAGTAACTGGTGGAAATTATATTTTAATTATGCGCGATTGTAATAATTGCAAATCACCTGACTCATTAGTTTCCATTTCGCAACCTGTAAAAATTAACTTCAGTAATATTGCTCTGACCACTTCCAGCTGTGTCGATACAAACGATGCATCTGTTTTAATAACGCCCGATGGTGGAGCAGGAGGCCCATATCAATTTTCTGTTGATGGTTCTGCCTTTTCTTCGGATTCTTTATTTATCAACCTGGAAACGGGCAGCCATATCCTGGTTATCAGCGATGTAAACAACTGCATGTCATCTGATTCTGTTATTAATATTGCTTCTCCGGCACCAGTCGTTTTTCAGGGTATAATACTCTCTTCTCCTTCTTGTATAGGGTTAAGTGATGCTGAAATAATGATCATTTCAAATGGAGCAACAGCTCCTTATCAATTTTCAATCAATGGAGGAACAAGTTATTCAAACGATTCTCTGTTTACAGGCTTATCCGTTCAGTCATATCACTTAAAAATTAAGAATGCCAATAACTGTGAATCTGCTGATTCGCTTGTTGCAATTACAGATCCGGTTTCCTCATCAATAACTTCCGAAACTGCTACGGATGTGAGCTGTAATGGATCAATAGACGGAAGTATCGTAATAATTGTTTCTGGAACAGCCAGTAACTTTGAATATTCGGTGGATAATGGTGCCAGTTACTTAGCTAATATTGGCGAATTTACGAACCTTTCTGCGGGCAGCTACCAGGTTCGTATAAGAGATCTGAACAATTGTGAACAATCGGGAAGTTCTCTCACTATTAACCAACCCGATTCTGTCACTATCGATACCTCATCGGTAACACATGCAAATGGTGATGTAAACGGAAGTATTAATACAATTGCTGAGGGTGGAACCTCTCCGTTCACATATGTTCTTGATCAAACCAGCACCGATAGTATAACCAACACAACCGGACAGTTTACCGATCTTATCCCTGGCAATTATATTGCTTATGCCCTCGACAATAACTCGTGTAAGTCAGATTTGATAAATATTACCATCCTACAATCTTCCTCAGAATTAGAAATCTTCGATGCCTTCAGTCCGAATGGAGATAAAGTAAACGACGAATGGAACATTATCAATATTGGGCGATACCCGAATTGCAAGGTAAATATTTATAATACCTGGGGTAATGAAGTCTTTTCATCGAAAGGTTATTCCGAACCCTGGGACGGGAAATACAATGATAAATATTTACCTGCCGGAACTTATTACTATATAATTGATCTGGGTGATGGTTCCGATATTCATTCAGGACCGGTAAGTATTGTTCGATAATTTTGTAAAAGCTGAAAACAATGAAGAAAATAGCACTGATAATTAGTTTGCTGATAATATTAACAGGGGTTTATAGCCAGCAGATGCCTTATTTTAGCCAATATACGCTTAACCACTATGTTATTAACCCTGCAGCAACAGGAATAACCCGCGATTTGCCATTGGCTTTATCATATCGGAAACAATGGGCATCGGTTCCACAATCTCCTTCCGTACAATACCTTTCGGGAAATATGGAAGTATACCAGGCTATGGGTGCCGGAGCAAAAGTATTGAACTACACGGCAGGCCCACTGAGAAAAACCGGTCTCGAACTGACATATAGTTATCATTTAGTCCTGAAAGAGGATCTCAACCTTTCTTTCGGCTTATCGGGTTTATTTTACCAGTTTCATCTTGATAAAAGCGGGATGAATATTGAAGATGACGATGACGAGGTATTTACAAATGGTAATGATAATATGTTTGTAATAGATGCTATTTTCGGTACCTACCTTTATGGTAAAAATTATTTTGCAGGAATCTCAGTTCCCCAGTTGTTTAACCGGAATGTGGATTTGAAAACAGATAATATATTACAGGAAAAACAGGTTCGTCACTATTACATTCATGGAGGGTATAAGTTCGAGATAAACCAGGATATAACACTTGAGCCATCGCTCTTGTTTAAACTAATGGAATCTGGGTTGTATCAGGTTGACATCAATACATTGGCTGAATATAAGAAAATGATAACTTTCGGGTTATCGTTCCGTACAGCCGATGCAATTGTCATCCAGGCAGGGTATAGGTTTAAAGAATTTCAACTAGGATATTCATATGATATAAATTACACAGGAATGAGTGCCCAATCTTCCGGTTCTCATGAGCTGATTTTTATTTATACCTTGCCGAACTTTATTCAGGGTGGGGTTTCGACCAACGGCAGACCAACTGAATAGATAAGTTTTAAAATATTCGTTATTAAAAGAGGGTGTCCAAAAAGTTGATAAATAGCCACGAAGACTCTAAGACACAAAGGTATCACTAAGGTTAATGTCTTTTAAATAAGATCTTTGAGAATTCTAAGATATCTGCAAGCATTTTACGCAAAATTATGTTGATAAAGTTTTACATAGGGTGTTTGTCTTTTTACAACGGCAAATACCCTATTTACTAGTTTACAACGGATAGAGTTAATGATCAGCTGATGACTTTTACCTTCAGCTT
>JAHEEB010000633.1 GCA_024640925.1 Bacteroidota bacterium
CAATAAACTCGATTGGATAATTTCGCTGCGTAATACACAGAATGTGCCTGTTTGGTTAGGTGAATCGGGCGAAAACGCAAATTCATGGTATTCAGGAATGATTTCTCTTTGCGAAAAAAACCATATTGGTTGGTCGTGGTGGCCAGTAAAAAAAGTTGGAATTAACAATCCACTGAGTGTTACGGAAAATAGCGGTTATACAAACCTTATCAACTATTGGAGGGGCAAAGGTGCAGCATTATCGGTCGATTCAGCTTTTCACGCTGTGCTTACTTTTGCTGAAAATCATAAAATAGAAAACTGCTTTTATCAGAAAGATGTAATTGATGCTATGATGAGGCAACCTTTTTCTAATCTTACCAAACCATTTAAGGTATATCATGTGAATGAAGCCGTTTTCTTTTCGGATTTTGATTTGGGTAGGGTTGGTTATGCCTATTTTGATGATGACACTACAAATATTTCCGGTAATGCTGGTGGCGCTGCCTGGAATCAGGGATATTCTTACAGAAACGATGGTGTAGATATCCAGGTGTGCAGCGATAAGGATGAAACAAACGGATACAATGTCGGATGGACAAATGATAACGAATGGATGCAATATACTGTTCAGTCAGATACGAATGCTGCTTATACACTTTTAATAAGATATGCGTCTGGGTCTAGCGCTGTCGTTCATTTCGAAGTTGATAATGTTCCTGTAACCGGTAAAATAGCATTAGCTGGTACGGGGGGCTGGCAAACATGGTCGACTTATGAACTTACAGGAGTGATATTTCCTGCCGGTACTCATAAGGTTAAGCTGATCTTTGATCAGGGTGGAGCCAACCTGAATTATTTCAAATTTTCAAAACCAGTACCTGCTTCAACAGTCGGGTTTACAAAATTATATGCAAAAACCACAACGGATGGCTCTGCTATTATACTTACACTAAATAAGAAAATCACATCCTCAACTTCAGGAATATTAATGGGTGATTTTACCGTTGAAGCCGATAATATCGAACAGACAATAAACGGGTTTAGCTACAATACCTCAGATAGCAGTATACTGCTCATTTCCCTTACTTCGCCGCTCGATTACGGAGCTGGAATAAACATTTCGTATTCGGGTAGTTCTGTTTTAAGCAATATTCAATCACTGGAGACTTTTTCGGGACTGGAAGTTGTTAATGCACTTCCCATCCGTTTTACTGTTCCTTGCCGGATTCAGGCCGAGAATTACAATACAAACTACGGATTTGAGTTCGAGACATGCAGCGATAATGGTGAAGGCAAAAATTCTGCCTATGCCAATGCAGGCGATTACCTCGATTATCTAATTAAGGTTCCTGCCTCGGGCATTTACCAGGTAAATTACAGGTATGCCACAACATATGGAACAGCCTCGGCCTATATTAAAACAGACATGACTGGAAGTTTTGTAAATATAGACACCGTAACTTTCACAAGCACCGGTGGATGGCAGGTATGGCAAACAAAATCAACATCTGTTTATCTCAATGAGGGTAAGTATACCTTTCGTTTTTATATAAAACAAAATGAGCAGAACCTGAACTGGTTCGAAATTGTTAATCCATCGGTCACCAGCGAAATTTTAGATAACTCAGATATAACGATTTTTCCAAACCCGGCTGATGCAACTGCAACAATCGAATTAAATTCACCCATCGAAAAAAAGTTTAGAGTTCTTGTTTACAATACAACTGGAAGCCTTATGTACGAATCGGAACCGGCAGACAACCAGCTTACACTGTCAACAAGCTCCCTGGCTGAAGGAGTATATTTTCTTATGGCTGTTGCTAATGGTTATTCTCCTGTGTGCCGAAAGCTTCTGATTAGAAGGTGATCGGTGATGAGTGATTGGTATGGCTTTAGCCATGAAATTTAAACGCGGATTAAGATTAAGTGTTAGTATTTGGTCACCTGAATAAAAAGCAGGTGGCTTTTTTATTTCCAGCAACCTGTCAATTAAAGCAATCATGCTGAACATCCAATAAATAAAAACAACCCCGGGCAAAACAATTTTTTCCCTGTTTATGAATTTTCTTTATCCAATTCAGAGCAAACCCGAAGGATATAAACGATTTATAAAAAATATTTGAAGTTTTTGTTTTGCTTTGTTCCCAGAGGTTTGAGGCAACAAAAATTAGTTATATATTTGAATAAATCATTTAAACCATTTTATTATGACCATAGATAGCAATATCAATACATTTAACGGAAAAAAAATCGAAGTATACGATCCTGAAACCGGAATAGTCGATCTTTCTAAATTTGCCTATAAAATAGGTGTAGACTGGGACAGTAAAGAAGAAGGTAAAACAACGGAAGGTCTCCTGGAAACATTTTCCAATGATCCGAAAGCATCAGAAGTAAAAGAAATAGTTATTGGGTGCTGGGATTTTGAAGGAGGAAACA
Organism: Bacteroidota bacterium; assembly: GCA_024640925.1. Lineage (GTDB taxonomy): Bacteria > Bacteroidota > Bacteroidia > Bacteroidales > UBA10428 > UBA10428. The sequence goes on from JAHEEB010000633.1 coordinate 2,422, forward strand.
GTTCCGAGCTTGTTAATATGTTTGTAAAAGTAAAGGATAAACTCAAATCGCTCCAGTACATTTTTTTTGGCGATATTACTTACGAAGAAACAGAGATGAGCTGGATTGAAAACAGTCTGGTAACTCCTGTGTTAGAAGCTTATCCGGGTTTGGTTCATTTCCAGGTAAGGGGTGGAAACAGTCTTTCGTTAGCAAAATTAAAGCACCAAAATCTGAAAACCCTCATCGTCGAAACCGGTGGCATGTCAAAATCAATAATCGATGAGATATTCAATGCCGGTTTACCAAATCTCGAACATCTTGAATTATGGCTTGGCGACGATAATTATGGCTGTGATATTGCTCCTGATGATTTAAAAACCCTACTGGATGGCAAATTGTTTCCAAAATTAAAATACCTGGGGTTGTGTAACTATTATATGTCCGATGATTTAGCCAAGGCCATTGCTGATGCACCTATTCTCGATCGGATTGAAACACTCGATTTATCGAAAGGAAACTTAAGCGACGAAGGAGGAAATGCCTTATTAAACAGCTCTCGCATTGCCAGGTTAAAAAACTTAGATTTGAGCCACCACTATTTGAGCGACGAAGTAATGGGGTTGTTTGGAAAACTCTGTGCTAAAACAGGCCTAAAAACAAACCTCGACGAACAAATGGAAGCTGATGAATACGACGATGAAATATACAGAAACATCATGGTATCGGAGTAAGAGCTTTGTCTGATTAACTATAAAATAAATCAAATGAACCCTGCGGAATTAGTTTTTTGTATACAACAAAACTATAAGGAAGCTGAGTAAATGATGCTTGTACTTATCGGAAACACTAATTCCCGCAGGATTCTATTTACCCAAAAAGCTCTTGCTGATCGCGGCAACACCAATTACTTATTTGTTTCGTATAGCGATATACTGAATGAAAAAGCAGATTTAAGTAATATATTACCAGAGAATTCCTGTATCAGGCTGGAATCTCCTTCGGAAGATCCCTTATTTGAAACACAACTCTCGGGATATAATAAAAATGGATTGACGCAGAAAGCACTTCCCCGTGGGTTAATCTTTAATTATGAAACATGGTTTCTAAATTACTCCCGGTTGTTGAAATCCGTTGAGAGTATTGCTCTTTCTAAAAACTGCACATTTATAAACCATCCACAGGGTATCTTAACTGCTTTTGATAAGTATAAAACAAAGGAAATATTAGCCGCAAATAATATTCCATCTACACCACTGGTGGGCAAGGTCAATAATTTTGAAGAACTTCAGGAATTATTCGTATCGAACAAATTGAGCAGGGCATTTGTAAAGCCAAGATATGGTTCCTCAGCTTCGGGTGTACTGGCATATT
>JAHEEB010000634.1 GCA_024640925.1 Bacteroidota bacterium
GTTTTTGCCCAAAAACATTGAACATTCCTGCTTCCTTTAAAAGCTCAAACTCCTTGAAATTTATGAGCTCAACCTTTTCGCAAAAGCTCACAGCCAGAGGAGCCAGTGTTTCATGTTCAAGGTAATCCTCCGGACGATTTTTTACATCTTTTAACATCCGGAGTTTTTCATCCTTCGAAACATGTTTAAAATGCCTGGTCATAATATTAATGGCCAGACTACGTGATTGATCGTTTTTAAAATCTATATTTTTAAGGTCTTTTGCCTTGATTTTACCACTTCCCATGATTAAAATTTTAGTTTGCATCCCATAGGAATGCCATTGTCTGATGTGAACCTGCCTTAACTTGTATTGCCTATAAACAGAAGGTTATACAGCAATAACAAATTGCATGTTCAGTTAAAAAAAATAAAATGATTTACATCCGTAGTCCGGATTTCGGAAAACGGCTACCGGAGAGTATTCAGCCCGGCGTTTTTGATATGAATGTTAAACTTCAGCATAGTATGTCCTCCTGATTAAATGGTTAAACATCGAAGACATTTTCGGGTGCAAATATAAATATATTTTTCAAATTGATTATACCCAGCAACAAAAACATACTTTCTTTTGAATTTGACCAGTTGGGTTGCCTGTTTAACTCAAATTTGTTGTCTTCAAAATTTGTTCAGTACATTTATTTTACAAGCATTTCGACTAAAGCAAACTATTTATAATAACAATAGTCATCTTTCATCGATGATATTCGTCATCAATTTTTTTATAATCATCAACAAATCATTTCTACTTATCATATATTAAAAACATAGTAGAATTTTGACAGTATACTAAGTAAAAACACGCACAAAAAATTTCGCAGATGAAAAAAGGTTTAGTTCTCATAGCCATGATTGCAATTAGTTTGATAACAAAATCTCAAACGGCAAATCATTCAAATAATGAAGTTGTTATTAATAAATTAATGATCGAACATTTCAACAGCATTGAATATTCTGAGGATCAGGTTGATATAACATACATTTTATCGAATTACTCATTTGACGAAGCCAAAGATGTAATTATGGCATATCGTTCCGGAGAAATTGAAACTACTACTGCTCAATCTATAGATACTTATTTATCAGAGAAAACTAATAAAAATAAAGAATCGGAAATTTCTCTTCCAAAAAATGCTGAAAATCAACTTTTAGCAACTCAACAGTAATTAATATAAATTCATATACCTATTGATCGAAAGCTTTGCTATTTGCAAAGCTTTTTTCGTGCATTTTATTTGGAATATAAAAGAAAAATTATTCGTAACAAAACCTGTTCGTTTTATTATCATTGGTAATATTCATCGGATTTTTGTTAATCCATTCAATTAAATTTTCAAAGCTGCTATTGTTCTCTTTTTCCCACAATTCAAATTCTTGTTTGGAACCATCTTTCAAAAGCCAATACACATACTCAGAAAACAGATTATTATTAATCAGCAAATCATGATATTGAAAGATGAGATTTGGATAGGTTTTACTATATTTTTCATTCCAGATTGTTAAAAATTGTTTTCTGATTAATATTATATTCTCAATTGTAAAGTTTGTCTCAATATTTTTACAGGCTTGTTCCATAGCCAGATTATGAACGGTTTCAAAAGAAAGTTTAAAATCTTTGGAATTTCTTACAATAACAATATTTTTAGCTTTTTGGCTGAAATCCAGACCCCATTTATTATCCTTTATTGGTAGACAACTTTTATAATTATCGTAAAGCAAACTGCTTATTATCTGAGATCGCTCCGTACCGGGTTCGAGGTTAAGAAAAATTTCTCCATAGTATATTGCCCAGATTTTTTCTTCGGTTTGTGACAAAATCTGTGAAGTATAAAAATAATTTGAAGAGTAATCTGGATCGACATCAATTCCTTTTTCCCATGAATTTAATGCTTCATCCAAATTACCCAGGTTAAGATTGACTATACCTTTTTCAAAAAAAAGTCTTCCTGAATTTGGAAACTTTTTTAATCCTTTATTATAATATTGAATTGCTTTTTTACTTTCCCCTTTTAAATCATAAGTATTTCCAATTAATTGATATACCTTATCAAACACATCGGGGTGTTTAATTAATGGTTTTGCAATAGAAATGCATTTATCGTAATCTTTTGCTTTCTGATAAGCTAAAGCCAAATCGTATGACACATCAATAAAATCCGGGTCAAGTTCATGTGCCTGATGAAATAGTTTTAAAGATTCTTCAACTTTTCCGTTTTCCATTAATTCAATAGCCTGATTTTTCAGTTCATTAGCTTTTTCTCTATTTGATTGAGCTTGAATTTGAAGTAATAGTACAAATAAAAACAGTGTCAGGAAATATTTATTTTTCATTTTTTGATTATTGAATTATGATGTTATCTGGGATTCAGTGTGTTCAAAAAAATTCTTTGATTTTACACAGACTACCATTAGTAAATGCGTAAACAATTAATATATATTGTAAATCAGTGTTTTTTTCAAACTAAATCCCGACAAAAGAAATAATTAAAACTTCTATTGATTAATCCGGTTCAAACATTCTTACAATAAACAAAGCTATAAATTTATTCGGATAATCAAAGTTCAGTATTATTCCATTAAATTAATTAATTAGTTATATTCATAATTATTTTGGTATTGCAGATTAAACCCACATTATATTAAAGAATGTTTAAAAATTTTAAATTTCAATTTTTTTTAGGGGAAAGGCTAAATTGAGTAGTCATCAGATTAGTTCATTAATTAACATATTATGAAAAAGCTCTTCTTTTCATTATCATCTTTGTTCTTCGTTGCTTTGTATACATTCTCACAAAACATACAATGGAACAATGCACCACAAACAGGTTTTGTATTTGAAATAAGCAACAGTGAAGCCCAAAAACTTCTTACAAACAGTAAAACATCTGATACTATTTTTAATGGACTGCTTCACAATCTGGTCGATACATTTGATGTAAAGAAGGGATGGGTTGACCGCCCTTCGAAAGGGCATTTCATTTTGGCAAAAATAGTAGAGAATAAACTTTATTGCGAGTATACCTGCGTTTTTCCTTACCAGGTATATCTGTTAAAAGAATATGATGCCCTGGCAATGCAGGTTTTAGACCTTGATGGAAATGTTCGTGAAGATGCTAAAGTTAAACTTAAATTCAAGAAGCTGCGAATAGATCCGGAAAGCAAAACATATCGAATCGAAAATGATTGGGTTACCCTCAACAACCAAATAGCCATTGTTGAGCTGGACGGATTCCGTTCTTTTTTTCAGATTGAAAAACATGAAGTCCCATCGTGGCATAATAACAATAACTACGATGATGGCCCGGCCTTTTACAGTTATATGATTACTGATAAAAATAAATATAAACCAGGGGAAAAAGTACGTTTCAAATCGTATGCATTATCAAATTCCAAAATGCCGTTGCGCAGAGAGTTGGAGATTTGGCTTATTGGCAATGGCACAAGAATAAAAATCGGTATGATAAATCCCCATCGTCCCGGAAGCTTTGCAGGAGAATTCCAATTACACGACTCACTAAAACTCATATTAGACAGAAGCTACACTCTGGAGCTTTATGAAAAAAACAGAAGAATTGTATCTCAATGCAGTTTTAAATACGAAGACTATGAATTATTCGGAAACAGGCTTGATGTTGAGCTTGCAACAGGTAAACAGTTTTATCCCGATAAGAATGAGATAAGTATATCCTGTACCGATATGAATGGGTTGTACTTGAAAGATGCAAAAGCAACAAT
>JAHEEB010000635.1 GCA_024640925.1 Bacteroidota bacterium
ATTCGCCTATTTCGACAAAGTCGAGTATAACAGCGCCAATTCCAATTAAGACATTGCTGGCAATTTTAGCTCCATGAATAACAGCATTATGAGCAATAGTAACATTGTCGCCTATTTCAATTACCGATTTTTGGTAAAGAGTATGCAATACAGCTCCATCCTGGATGTTAACTCTGTTACCGATTCGGATTGAATTTACATCGCCCCTTAGAACAGATCCATACCAAACGCTGCATTCATCGCCCAATACAACATCACCAACAACCACTGCTGTTTCTGCAAAAAAGCAATCTTTGCCATAAACCGGAGTAAACCCTCTAACTGAACGTATAATTGACATATAAAATATTTTCCGGCAAAATTAAATTAAATATTCAGACGTGTCTGTAAGTGCAAGGGATTTTACCAAAATAAGTCAATAATCTTGCATCGCTAAAATTTAACTAATTCAGCAGACTATTTACGTCTACAGTCTTCCGACTTCCGTCTCTGATTAAATAAAAAACATATCTACATTTCTTCTTTCTGACACCATTATTTATTTTTCTCTTCGTCGGTTTTAATATAAACTATGGATTTTCTCTTCTTTTGTGTGGCAACAAAAAATCCGACAGCTCCTTCCCCTTTGATATTTGAGGTAACATTGGCAGGTGTAGCATCAAAAGGACTTCCTCTCCAGGCTGTTTCTGTTAAAACCTCTGAAATATACGTATAATATTCTTTTGGGATGGAGGTGATTTCAACAGTAATTTGGGTTGTGTCGTTTGGTAGTTCTGCAGGTTCAAGCCAGTAAATATCGAAATCCGATACATATTGTCCGTCGACAAAATCATCCGATTGAAATTCCCATTTGCTTAATGTATCATTATATTTTTTTCCATCGAGATACAAATTCCAGACATAATAATCCCCTTTGCCTGCTGGGTCCTGGCCATTAAAGAGAACTTTATAATAATAATTCTCATCAAATGAAAAACGCTCATAGTTAATAACAATGGAGTCAATATCCGTAAGTCGGTTTATTGCCGATCTGGCTGTGAAAGTATCACCACTCGCGGTATATATTGTCAGCAGGTATTCTTTGCCAGCTATTCCATAAACATTGGAAGAGGTCTGATAAATTCCGGGAGATGTTTCACTTAAACCGAAAATTTGTTCTCCATCGGAAATAGTAACTATAGCTCCTGTTTCGGCAGGACAAACGGTATCGGTATAATCAATAGATCTCGATAATTTCACCGTATGCGCCATGGTATCAGTACTTATTTCGCCCGATACAACCAGGTAATTATCTGATTTTCCTTTATAATCGGTATCGAGTTCTTCTGTGCAGGCACTGAAGATAATAGCTATAGCAAATAGTAGATATATATATGTTGACTTCATGATTGTTAGAAATTAAAATTAATTGAAATGGTAGGTATAATGCCAAACAAATACATTTTGTTTATAACAGGAGGTCCGCCATTCTCATTATCTTTATATACAATGGAGTAAAGATTATGCCTGTTGTACACATTATATATCGATAATGTCCAGCAGCTTTTTAGCTTATTATTGATAATGGGCTTGTTTTCCCAGTTAACAGCCAAATCAAGCCGGTGATAATCGGTTTTTGGAAAGCGAAAAGAGTTTCTGTCGGAATATATTGGAACCCAAATGCCCTCATGTTGGTACCATTGACTTGCAACAGTCATAGGCAAAGCTGTATAATAAATCCAGTTGGCCGATACATTAAGTCGATTGGTAATATCATATGAGGCAACTATTTTTAAATCGTGTGGACGATCATATGGCGATGGGTATTCTTTGTTATTGTTAATCCCATCTATCTTTCTCCTGGTTTTGGAGTAAGTATAGCTTATCCAGCCTGTAAATTTCCCCTGTTGTTTGCGCACATACATTTCCAGTCCATACGAATAAGCATCGCCACGACGAAGTTCTCCATCGAAATAATAATTTCCGAATAAGCTGGCATGGTCTTTAAAATCAATGGCATCGTACATTTTTTTGTAATATGCTTCAACAGAAAATTCAAACATGTTGTTGTTGAAGTTTCTGAAAAAACCAATTGCTCCCTGGTCGGCGTATTGTGGCTTGATGTTTGGATTGCTTCCAAACCATACATCGAGTGGGGTTGAAGCAGCAGTGTTTGTAGCAAGGTGCAAATATTGATAGGTACGGTTATAACTTGCCTTAACAGAGCTTTTATCGCCTGTTTTTATTACCATTGCAAGTCTGGGTTCAAGACCTTTATAAGTATTATAAACTACACCTTTATCGTGTACAACAGAGTCGATTACATTATAATTATTATCAAAATTATATACTGTACCACCTACATTATTAAACATGGAAAATCGTAATCCATACTGCAGTGTAATGGATGAAGAAACTTTTTGTTCATTACCTAAAAAGACAGCGCTTTCGTATGAGTAAGAACGAGGCAATTCCATGGAAGTAAAGTTGCTTTCTGAGCCCGGAACAAATTTTCCGGGTATTAATGTATGATACATTACCTGAACGCCGTAGGTTAATGTATTATTGGGATTCAGAAAGTATGTGTAATCATTTTTAAAACTATAATCAATAATATTCGAAAGCCACGAAAATGTAAAGGAACCTGTTGGTTGCCCCAGTTCATAATTGAATTTACTATAAGTTAGCATATAGTTTGAAAACAATTTATCGCTGTAAACATGGTTCAACCGCATCGTTCCAGTGATGTTTCCATATTGCATTTTGAACATATCTCCGAATTTCATTACATCCTGTCCGGTATATGCCGATAAATAGATCCTGTTGTTCTCATTCACAATAAAATTAATCTTTGCATTTAAATCATAAAAATAGGCTTTGCTATTTTTAACGGCAGGCTCATTCACATACGGCATAAATATATCGTAATATGTTCTGCGGCCCGAAACAATGAAAGAACATTTATCGCGAATAACAGGAGCCTCAAGGGTTAAACGGCTTGATATCAGGCCTAAACCACCAGCTCCTGACCACTTATTCATATTCCCGTCTTTCATACGTACATCAAGTACCGAAGATAATCTGCCACCATATCTCGATGGAATTCCGCCTTTGTACAAGGTTACATCTTTAATGGCATCGCCATTGAAGACAGAGAAAAAGCCACCCAGATGCGAAGGGTTATAAACCACAGCCTCGTCGAGAAGGATAAGATTTTGATCAACAGCGCCACCTCGTACGAAAAAACCAGAGGTGCCTTCCCCTACTGTCTGAACGCCAGGTTGTAACTGAATAACTTTTATCACATCAGTTTCACCCATAAGCGATGGTATTTTCTTAATTGTTTTAATGTCCAGTTTTTCTGTACTCATCGAAACTTCCCTGACATTTGCATCGCGCTTTTGAGCTGTAACTTCAACTGATTCCATCATTTCCGATGATTCTTCGAGCTTAAGATTCAGCTTTTGATTTTTATTTAACAGAACAGAAATTTCTTGTCCTTTATAACCAACATAAGAAACCAGGATAGTATAGTCACCTTCTGGAACTGTAAGCGAAAAAAATCCATAGTTATTGGAAACAGTTCCTTTTTGTAACTTTTCTATCAGAATATTGGCACCAACCAGGCTTTCTCCATTAGCATCGGTGATAAACCCGCTAACAGAGTATTTATCCTGAGCACTGCCTAAAAATGGCACTAAGATAAATACAAACAGAATTAAAAAATACTTCATGATTAATTGGGTTTTATTAAGGTTTTTTATAATAACAAATTTAGTTTGCTACAATT
>JAHEEB010000081.1 GCA_024640925.1 Bacteroidota bacterium
AAACAGGTTTTGTCCCTGAATATAAATGCGGCAGTTTTCTATTCCATGAATTCGTTCCAGAATATTTTTCGGAAGAGTATACCCCAGTTGTACGTTCTGTAATCTTAAATAGGATCCACTTTGTACCCAACGATCCGAAACCCTATTATTGTCATTATAATCAATAACAGATGGTCTAGGCCATTTATTGCCCTGGCGTACTCCTTCAATCCAATAATTCTCGTAAGACTCAACAGTATAATTACTTTCTTCCTTACCCAAAGCACTAACAATTCTATAAGTTTGATTATAAACTTTGTTTCCATAAACACCCTGGAAAAAGAGTGAGAAATCAAATCCTTTATAATCAGCACCCAAATTAAAACCATAGGTAAGTTTAGGAATTGCATTACCAAGGTATTCTTTATCTGCTACTGTTATAATCCCATCTCCGTTATTGTCCTTAAATTTAACATCTCCCGGAACTGTATTGGCATTCTGGAAGGCATGTTTAGCAGCATCGTAGCCATCTTCATCAGGTGTATAAAGGTTAATTTCATCTTCCGTCTGGAATATTCCTTCAGTAACATATCCATAAAGTTCACCCATAGAATGACCTACTTCTGTTCTGCTGGTAGAGGTTTCAATAGGACTGTTGTCGGTACCAAGTTTGGCAACTTCATTCTTTAATGTAGTCATATTACCGCTTACATTGTAGTGGAAATCACCTTCAAATTTTTTGTAGCTGGCACTAACTTCAAATCCCTTGTTAATCATCGATGCACCATTAGCAACTTCTACCGACCAACCATTAATGCCAGATGCTACAGGTAGAGGCAATTGCATAAGAATATCATTGGCTTCATTTTTAAAATATTCTGCTGAAATTTCCACCTTGTTATCAAACATTGCCATATCAAATCCAATATCGGTTGTTACCCTTTCTTCCCAACGAATAGAAGGGTCACGGAATTTGGTTTGGGTCGTACCTGTATACAATTGTCCACCAAAATAATAATTTGCAGCATTGTTTACATTGGTTTCATATAGATATGCTCCAATAGCTTCGTTTCCAATTACTCCATATCCTCCCCGGAGTTTTAACATATTAACGAAAGGAACATTAAAGAAACTTTCATTGCTAACTTTCCAACCAAGAGCAAAAGATGGGAAATCGCCATATTTGTTATTCGGTCCAAAATTCGAAGAATAGTCACGTCTCATTGAAGCAGTTACAAGATATTTATCGTTATATGAATAGTTTACACGACCAAGATATGAAAGCATTGTATGTTCATATCTTACCCCCAAACTAGACTGGCCACTGGAAACAGAACTAATGTGCTTTAAATAAGGTTCCGTAAAACCTTCGGCATGGGCATAAATCTCTTCGGAATAATCCTTTTGTGCAGTATAACCAATGACAGCAGCAAAATCATGTTTTCCAACAACCTTTTTAAAATTAAGCAGATTTTCAACTACCATTATAGGTGTTTCACCACGCCATTCGCTTAGTTTGGCAATTGTATTTGTAAACTTATCACCAACAAAATAAATAGGTTGGAATTCCTTATTATGCCAATCTGAACGATCGTAACTAAGGTTTATTCTATAGTTAAGGCATTTCAAAATTTCTACTTCGCCATAAATAACACCAAGAAATCTTGACCTGTCAAAAGTTACTTCCGGAAGATTATTATTCGCAATCGGGTTGCCAGCTGTCTGGCCATAGTATGTATTTGATCCGCCATAACCTCCAATATTAGCTGTATCGTATACAGGTACAATAGGAATTGCCATTAGAAGATCATTCATAAAGTTGTTCCAACGCATGCTTGTCAAACGAATCTGGTGAGAATAAGCATAAGAAAAAGACTGTCCGAATTTAAACCTGCCTTTTTTCTGATCCAGGTTAAGTTGTACATTATATTTGGTATATCTTGGACCATCACCTACAACAGTACCTGTTTGATCGAAATAACCAATACCACCATAATATTTGGAGTTTTCTGTACCTCCGCCTATTGAAAGGTTATAGTTTTGAATAGTACCTCTTTTAAATGTTTCTTCCTGCCAATCAGTATCAATATTATCAATATAGTATTCACTCGTAGGATCGTTTACTTCAGCCGGGTAATTGTCATCATTTAACCTTGAAGCATTGTTTAATTCCTGGAACTGAACCCTGTTACACATTTCCATTCTCTTAGCAATATTTTGTATTCCGTAGCTGCCATCAAAGTTAATTTGAGCAGTACCGGATTTACCTCTTTTTGTGGTAATAATGATAACGCCATTGGCACCACGAGATCCATAAATTGCAGCTGCGGAAGCATCTTTCAGTACCTGAACTGATTCAATATCAGCAGGGTTAAAATCGGCAATACCTCCGGCTGGGGCTCCCTGACCAAAACCTGCCGCATTATTTTCATATGTAACAACTCCTGTACCACCCATGAGTGTAGCAGCAGCTATAGGTACACCGTCTATAACATACAAAGGTTCAGTAGTACCAAAAGTACCAATACCTCTGATTTGAACTTTCTGCTGAGCACCAGGTTCACCGCCACCAAAAACCATAACTCCAGATGTCTGACCCTGTAAGACTTTAGAAATATTACTGGATTTAATTTTCTCAAGATTATCGGTATTTACAACAGAAACAGCCCCGGTAACATCCGATTTTTTCTGAGTACCATATCCGATAACTACCAATTCGTCAAGGCTGTATAACTCCTCGACCAATGTAATATCGATTACTGTTTGTCCATTCGTTGCAATGGTATCTGTAAGGAAACCGATACTTGAAAAAATAAGAGAACTATTTGGATCGGTCACTGAGATAGTATATTTTCCATCTACATTGGTAACTGTTCCATTTAAAGTACCCTTAATGAGGACATTGACACCGGGAAGCAGTTCCCCAGTAGATGCATTTTTTACAGTACCAGACACTTCTGTCTTCTGTGCCGATACAAAAAGTGGAAGAAGAACTCCCAGGAAAATGCCTAAAAACCGCATTTTAAATTTTATCCTTTTCATTCGCTATTAATTAGGTTAAGTAGTTAGTTAAACTAAACTAAAAGTTAGTTAAAAATCTAATAAGTCAGGTGCATTTCAACCAAAAATTGTTAATGGTTGATGCATAAAGATATCTTCTATAAAAAAAGCACGGGTGGACAATTGTTTCTAATTGGTGTAGTATTGTTGATTGTTGTTTTTCTCCGATAGCCTTGTATTTATTGATTATTCCCTATTTTTTAATTAACGGTTTAACTCGAAGATATATATAAGAAAAGTGTATTTCACTGCTTAAAAACAATTCAACAGATCCATAAAAGATAACGAAAAAGCAAAATATATGACTAAAACTCCATTAATAGTCATTCGACTCACCAATCAACTTCATGTTTTATAAGCTGCAGATTCATAATGTTTTTACTTCTTTTGAGTCATTGGCAGGAGAAATTAGGGTAATTGTTTGTTTCCTGCTTTTAACAGCAAAATCAGAATTTTTTCTGACATTATGAATAAAAACAAATGCTTTTGTGGATTGCCTCAGTATGACAGGCGGTTTCTACTGATTCTTAATAAAGTCGGTAGGAGAAATGCCAAAATGTTTCCTGAAAAGCCTGCTGAAATATTTCGGATCATTGTATCCGACAGCATAGGCAATCTCCGATATATTATAGGTATGAGATAACAACAGTTCTTTCGATTTCTTAAGCCTAATGGTATTTATAAAATCTGTTGCGGACTGATCTGTTAATGCTATTAGTTTCTTGTGCAGGAAACTTCGGCTTATGCACATGTGTTCCGCAAAATCATTCACACCAATTTCTGGTTTGTCAATATTTATTTCGACATATTGAATGGCTTTACTCAAAAACTTCTGATCGATGGGTGTAGATGTAATTTTTTCAGTTTCTGTTAATGGTTGATTACTGAACAACTTTCTGAGTTTCTTTCTTGAATCAATAAGGTTACTAATACGTGTTTCAAGAAGTTCCAGACTAAATGGCTTTGGCATATAATCGTCTGCTCCGGTTTTAAATCCCTCAATCTGACTTTCAACAGAACTTTTGGCTGTGAGCAAAATAACCGGAATATGGCTTGTATGCAGGTTTTCTTTTATGGTCCGACATAATTCAAGCCCGTCCATCTCAGGCATCATAATATCGCTAACTATGATATCGGGTCCATACTTGTTTGCTGCATCCAGGGCATCTTTTCCGTTTACAGATTCAAGTAAACCATAGGAATTTCCAAGTCGTGATACTATAAATTCCCTTAATTCGCTATTATCTTCAGCTATTAATATTACAGGCTTATCTGAATTTTTCTTTGGAAAGAACTTAACTGAGTTAACTTTGTGAGACTTTGAATCGTTAAGTAAGCCAAATTTTAATACTTCTACCTGGTTTTGAATACCCGATGAGTTGAATGTTTTTGTGCCGATTTCTTTTTGGTCGTAGAAATCTTTCTTGTAAGGTATCTGAACATAAAAAACAGATCCTTTTCCGGGTTTACTATCTACAAAAATACTCCCATGATGTGTTTTAACAAGTTCCTTTGTTAGAGATAGACCAATACCTGAGCCAGTACTGCTTTGATCCACTGATTCAGTATGATAAAAGCGCTTAAAGATTAAAGGAATTTTTTCTTCTTCTATCCCTATTCCAGTATCTCCAACTTGTATTTCCAATAGATCTTCTATTGAAATAGCCTGATTATCATGTGTGTTCTTAAATCGGGAAGGATATCCAATTTTCACCCAAATACGTCTGTTCTCAGGAGTGTATTTAAACGCATTTGATAACAGGTTATAAATAATATTTTCCATCTTTTCATGATCGAACCAGGTCTCTGTTGTGTCTAAATCGCAAGCCAGATTAAGTGATATTTTTCGTTGAACCGATAAATCGTGGAACGAGAAAAGAATGTTTTCTACAAATTCCTTTAAGTTTCCCTGACTTACTGTAAGATCCATTTTACCTTTTTCTATTTTCCTGAAATCCATTAACTGATTAATGAGAAATAGTAACCGTTGTGCATTTCTATTAATTAAACTGAGAGTTTGTTTCGAGTCTTCGTCCGTTCCACTTTTAGACATCAGTTTTTCAAGTGGACCAAGAATCAACGTAAGAGGGGTTCGAAATTCGTGAGAAATATTCGTGAAAAACTTTAATTTCAGCTGGTTAACTGCTTTTACTTTCTTATTCAGAACCAGCAATTTATCTCTTTGTTCAAGGATTTCACGGTTTTGATTTTCCAGCCTTATTTTTTGTCCTTCAATTAGTTCTCGTTTATGTTCCAACTGAAGATTAGCATCCTGTAATGTGATAGCTTGTTTCTCAAGTTTTTCTTTCTGTTCCTCAATTTCATGTGTCCTTTCGTGCACTAGCCGTTCAAGTCTTTGTTTTTGATTCTTGAGCGAACGGGTATGCATCCTGAAATATATAACAACTCCTGCAAGGGCAATAAAAATTAAAATAAATATAAACCATATTGTTTCCCAAAAGGGGGGTTTAATAATTATTTTCAGATTGGTGGTCTTTTCATCTGTTTTTCCATCATTGTTTGAGGCTTTAACCTGAAACAGGTATTCCCCTCCTTTTAGTTTGGTATAACTGGCAAAACGCCTGTTCGAGGTGACATTAATCCAATCATGGTCGACACCAACCATTCTGTAGGAGTATTCATTTTTCTCAGGCATATCATAATTCAATGCAGAGAACTCAAAGGAGAAAGTGTTTTCGTGGTAGGAAAGTTTGATAGTTTGCGTTTCAGAAATAACCTCCTTCAATATTACACGCTTGTTTTTCCAAAAACCAACATTCACCGGATTATTGTATATCTTGAAATCAGTAATAGTAACTCGAGGAACTTCAGTACTTTCGGTAATATCTTCAGGTCTGAAGTAATTCAACCCTTTCATTCCACCAAAATAAAGGTAATCGTCGTTTTCTTTATAACAAGCTGTCCAGTAAAATTGGTTACTTAATAGTCCGTCAGCTTCATAATAATTCATAAACCTACCTGACTTCGGATCGAGTTTTGACAGGCCATAATCGGTACTTAACCATAAATTCCCTACATTATCTTCAAGAATACCATAAATAACATTATTTGAAAGACCTGATTTTTGAGTAAAATGTTCAAACTGGAATAGTTTCTTATCCGCATCAAATTTTGTTAATTTATTAAGTCCGTTGCCATATGTTCCAAACCAGATCTGCTTTTTACTGTCCTCATATATTGAAATGATATAGTTTTCACTAATGGAATTGGCAAACCCGGGATTAATTGTTATGAGTACTACCTTATCGGATGTAATTTCCTGATTTTTATCATTTAGGTATTTTTTATCAATAAAATATAAACCATTCCGTGTGCCAATCCATAAGTTCAACTGCGAATCGCGAAGAATACAACCTACTTCTCTTATAGCAATGGCCGATCCGGAATTGTTGCATATATGCTGAAATGAGTTGGACTGTGGGTCAAATTTATCGAGCCCTCCTTCTGTACCTATCCAGATTACACCAATATTGTCCTGGTATATGGTTGATACAAAGTTGTTTATTAAGCTATTTGAATTTGAAGTGTTTACCTGGTTATGGGAAAATACTGCTTTATTCCCATATAAGGTAAACTTGTCGAACCCTAGTCCCCATGTGCCTATCCAAAGATTCCCGTTTTTATCGCGACAAATTGAAGTAATGAAATCACTGGCAATGCTGTTTGGATCATGTGTATTATTCTTATAATACTCCATCCGACCAGTTTTCCGGTTCAAACAGTTTAATCCGCCACCAGCTGTGCCTATCCAAAGGAAATCCTTTTCTGCCCTGATGGAATTAACTGTGCTATGGCTCAAATGGTACTTATCTTCAACATTATCTGATATGGTATTAAACTGTTTTTGGTATATGTTGAATTTATTTATACCTCCTTTTTCGGTTCCTACCCATACTATACCTGTTGAGTCGGTATAAAGGGCATTTATAAACTCATTGTTTAAGCTGTTTTTATTGTTTTTATAAGTGGTAAAATGCTCAAAACTGTTGTTATTCGGATTATATCGGTTTAATCCACCAAGAGTTGCCATGTATATATTGCCTTCAGAATCCTGAATAATATCATCAATTGTTGAATGCGATATGCTCTTCGGATCATCCGAATTATGAATGATCCTGGTAAATTGATCGGTTGAAGGGTCCCAACGGTTCAGACCTGCTTGTGTGCCAATCCACAGATTATTGTTTTTATCTTCAAAAATACACCGGATTTCATTATTTGAAATGGTGGATATATCAAATGAACTTTGGTATACTTTGAATTTCCCGGTTTTTTTATCAAACAGGTTTAATCCATTGCTTGTACCAATCCATAACCTACCCGAATGATCTTCAAAAATACATCGTACATTATTACTGCTTAAGCTATTAGGATTATTGGTGTTGTGATTGTATTTCTGCGTGACTATAGCATCTGGGTTGCCTTTTGTATTAATCATATCCAGACCCTGACCATTCGTTCCTAACCAAAGCTGTCCTCTTTTGTCGAAATACACAACATTTATCCAGTTGTCTGAAATGGATTTTTTATTTTTAGTATTATGAAAGTATTTAATAAACTGATTTTTCTTGAAAAGAAACTTATTTAATCCATACCGTGTACCAATCCATAAATTTCCTTCAGAGTCTTCGCACATTGAATAAATGAAGTTATTAGAGATACTATTGGTATCATCTTCCTTCTTATATATTTTAAAATTATATCCATCGTAACGGTTTAACCCATTCCAGGTACCAAACCACATAAATCCTCTGCTATCTTTAAGAATACAATCAATGGTGTTTTGAGAAAGGCCATTTTCTGTTGTAAGGTGGGTTATTCGATAATTACTGATTACGTTGGAGTATTGGCAAAACAAACCTTCATGTGGAAAAAAGAAAAAGCAGCCAATAATAAAGCTAGCTATTATTGGCCTGAATGGTATTCTTAATAATACTTTTTGATCTAATTCCTTCACAAGGGTGTCTTTATCCAAACCTGTAAAAATAATAACGGATTTTATATTTCAAAAAAAACAAGAATAAATCGTTTTAAAGTTTTCTTAATTATAAGAATAACTTCTTAACAATTAACACTTTTAAACAAAAACATTTTTTGTTCTTTACAATCTGTTTCTAAAGCATATTTCTCTGATACTGATAGAAAAAAAATAATATTTATTATTTGTTGTATAAAAAACAAAAAAATACGTCTTTTTGGATTTCATTTTCGTCTTTACTGTTAAATGCATAAAAACGCTAAAATGGAATTAGCCGGCAGAAGTAAATTAAACGAGCTCGAAAAAGTTATTACAGAATATCAAGATCAATTATTCAGGTTCGCATTTTATAGAACAGGATGTTTTGAAGAATCGCAGGATATAGTTCAGGATGTATTTATTAAGGTATACAGGGAAAATGGCCACCTGACATTTGTTAACAATATTCGGTTCTATCTTTTCAAGTGTATTGCAAATGCCTGTATTGATTATTTGCGAAAAAACAAGAAATTAAAACTCGAATCAATTGATGATGCTGTTATTCCAGTCAACATATATGACGAAGAAGCTTCAAACCAGATAATTCTTAAGGAGGAATTTAACCGGTTGGAAAATCTTCTTCATGAGTTGCCCTGGGAACAATCCGAGACAATAAGGATGAGGGTTTTCGATAATCTGAGTTTCGTAGAAATAGCATCGGTATTAGATATTCCGGTAACTACAATTAAATCGCGGTTTAAATATGGTATTGATAAGCTAAAATTAAAAATTGAAACATTAAAGGAGGTAAATTATGGATTGCAATAATTGTAAGCTTGAGATGACTAAACTGTTTGATTCAGAAATCGATCAAACAATTTTATCTGATCTGATGGAGCATGTGAAATGCTGTCCGGATTGTACCGCAGATTATCAAAAATCCTTAGAAGTATTATCAATGCTTAAACCAAAGTTTCAGCCTGTTGCACCCTTAGCGTTAAAGCAAAACATTATTCAAAAAATTAAAATGGAGGAAACAAAAATGAAAAACGACTCATTAAATAAACTTAAATTTGGCTATACAACTAAAAAAATCTTAAGTATTGCAGCAATTCTGGCAGTAATAATGCTAATAATACCCTTTATAGGCGATAACAAAATATTTAGTAATAATACTGCAAAAGCAGCCAATAACTTATTCGAAAGCTCTATAAAGGCAACTCATTCGATAAAAACCATGGTAATTAATCTGAAAGTTCGCACCATTGCACGCGATAATTTTTCTCTTGTAGGTACCGAATACGAAATGGTTGGGCATACTATATGGAAATCGTTTGAGGAACCTGCAAAATGGAGAGTTGATAAAGGCGAAAGAGTGGTTGTTTTTGATGGTAAAGATCAATACTTGTGGAAACCAACATTTTCAGAAGGGATTAAAGCCGGGGCAGATGCCAATTTTATAGAATGGTTAAAGATATTGCTCGATCCTGAAGCTATTTTGATTAAGGAGCAAAAAGCATACAAAGGCAATGAATCGAAAATAACCATGAAAGAAGAGAATGGAAATTTGTTAATGACCATATATTCTGAAGCTCAAGGCAATTTCATAAATGATTATTGTAAAAATAAATCCATTGAAGAATCGGACAACCGAAGAGAATACCTGTTCGATAGCAATACAAAATTGTTAAAAGGATTGAAAATATACATTCTTGAAGGTGAAAAGGAAACATTAATTCTGGAAATTGAGGAAATTAAGTATAATGTACCTGTTAATTCTTCGCTTTTCAGCATTAATTTACCCAAAGGAGTTGAATGGCAAACTCTAACCAATAATAGTAGTAAGACATTTAAAAATATAAGTAGTAAAAGAGCTGCTGAATTATTCTTTGAAGGAATGGCCAACAGTGACTGGAAATTAGTTGAAGAAGCCTGTCATTTCTTTAAAAACCCTTCAGAAAAAGTAATAAAAACAAAAGAATATTTTAGTGGCCTAACTGTGATTAGTTTAGGAGAACCTTTTAAATCGGGGTTATATCCT
>JAHEEB010000636.1:0-774 GCA_024640925.1 Bacteroidota bacterium
TATTAATCAGTATTAATGAATAGGTTCTTAGCCAATATGTGCCCCAAAAATAAACAAAAAGCAAAATTGTTGTGGCAATAAAGGAATGAAACAGAAAATAATCTGTTAATATGATTGGAAAAAAAATGATTGCTAATAGAATAAAATTAGATGTATATTCAATATTAAAGGAATCATTTTCTTCTTTAATCTTCAATCTAAAATTAAGTATGTAGAAACCTAAATCTGACCTAGTATATGAAAAATCTGTTATTGGAGAAAACTTACTAAATCTGATCTCCTTATTTTTTAAATCCTTCTTGGAATTTTTAATATTGAAGCTTTGGATTTTCATATATAATAAATCCAATAAACTGTCAATATCTGAAATATCACAATATTCTCCTCTTTTAAATGATTTAGTATGTTTGAAGCCTAATGGATAATTCATTGCTTTTCTATTTTGTAGTATGGTAAATTATTTTCGTTCATCATACTTCGGAATAACTAAAAATCTTCATTGTGGTTATTTTGGTTCGCTGTTTCCAATTTACCAAATTTTCCCTACATATTAATAAACTAGTTATCAACTGGTCAGTGAAGAATGAGTGAGGAATTCACAAACAAGTTGATATAGTTCTGGATTTCTCACACACCCTTAATTTTGATACATTTTTTCTTTACAGTCTTATTAATAAACCTATTTAAACCTTGTCCTCTTATAGCTAATTCCTTCATTTTTTCAATATTATTAATGCCAGTGATGCTATTAGTATACAAGTACACTGTTCCATC
>JAHEEB010000636.1:784-3767 GCA_024640925.1 Bacteroidota bacterium
CTCCTGAGTTTCCTCCTAAATTTTTGTAATGTTCCATGTCGTCTTAACGTTTTAATCTTCTTTTTCAATGAGTTCGGAATCTAAAAATGAAGATCCTTTAAAACTCACTAGTAATTTCTGAATATATTGATTCCCTGAAATATCCTGATAATTTAATTGAAAGATATATTTCTTATTTGAAACCTCCACTTTTTTTACACTAAGGACTTTACTGGAAAGTTCAATTTCTACAAATCCTGAGTTCTCAATTTTTATTTTCTGATTCATACCTGAATTATTAAACTTGAAACTAATTTCATAATCTTCTGGCTTATCTATTGCCTCAATTCTAAAATCAAACGCTGTTTTACCTTGATTTATAAATTTTATTATATAGCAACTAGTATCTCCACTTTCAGAAATTGAGTGAGAATTGAATATAGGCATTTTGTCAATTCTATTTTTACTTATAAATTGATCATTTGCACGCTTTAATTCATAATTAATACCTTCAAGTGCTTTTATTTTTTTGTCCTTTTTGAAAATTCTTATTGCTTGAATAATTGCTGCTGGAAGTGTAATTATAGTATTAAAACCTCCCAGAATTAGTAATAATCTACTTAATCCTGACCAATTCCATATTGTTTTTAAAAATTCTAATAGATTATCCATATTTATAAATTTAGATTTATTTCTTAATTGTAAAATCAATTAAAGCAAAACACAAATATCCTTTTTCTCCAAAAGTGTATCTGTTCCCAATTTACCAAATATCCCGCTATCCATCAATACCTTTTATTATATATTAATAAACCAGTTATCAACGAAAGAGTGAAGAGTGAAAAGTGAAGAGTGAAGAGTGGAGGGTAACAAAAAACCCGCTTTATCAGGGCGGGTTTTTCTTATCTCTTAAGGAATTCGTTCCGGGTTAATTTGTTGTTGTTGAACCGTCGGTTGTTCCCGATTCGGTTGAACCGTCGGTTGTCCCCGAGGAACCGTTCCCTGCTTTTTGATTTATTTTGCGGGTCTGGCGGGCACGGGCAATTGTCGATACATCGGTAATTATTTTATCGAGTTTGTCGCTTATTACTTTGTATGTAGCTGGCGTTAACTCCGTATTTACTTCGATGTAGCTATACAAACCTTTCAGAAAAAACCGGATATAACGGGTCGATTCTTTCATTAATGGTATGTTTACTTCGCTTTCTTTATTAACCTTGGTTTGATAAACCGATTCGAAGTTTGTCTGTGAGTTTTTTGCATCGGCATACCAATCTGTAGCTGCAAGAGTGGCGATATCGGCCTGAGATTCTGGTTTATCCAGCTCGGCAAAAAGTGCATTCATACTTGCCGTTTGTTTTGGCAAGCTTAACCGGTATAATGTCCAGCCCTGGTTTTCTATTTTCGCACTCAACCTGTTGGCAGCTTCTGCTTTAGACTGGTTGGTACTATTCCTAAAGGCATACACATAGTCGCGCATACCTACAAAACACTTGTCGCGTTTTTCGTCGGCGCTCAATATTTCCGGTGTAAGTTCCGATTTCAGGTTTCTGCCTATTGCTTTCGATAAATCGGCATTGTTCGAAACAAGGCATTCGGTCACTTTATCATTAAAGGGGTCTTCAAGTCCGCTGTCATTCATGCATTGGACTGTACGATCCGATAAAGTGTACAATTCGTCTGATGAGAAAATAGAAAAATTAAATTCTTTCATGCGAACATAATTTTAATTTAATACTATGGAAGGGTTCCTTAAGATTCATTTGGATAGATCTACTATTTTACACTTTTCAATAAACAGTTGGTTAGGTTACGGTTATGCGAACTATATTACAATAATTAAACGTCTTTTGCCAAATTTTATTATCTAAATATTTCAACAATTTATTAACAACCTGCCTGTGTTTATTAAAATTCTAATTGGTTCAATAATTTCTATCACGAGAAAGGTCGCGTCTGTTCGCCGGCCAGGTCTTAAGCATTATGCCAGATAGTGATTTGCTCAGCAGATAGACTTTATAATACAGCCGATAACCAACAAATAAAATATTACCTCACAAACGCTACCATACTAAAATTAAACCAAAGAATATATCTGTTTTCTTAGCTGTTTATTACTGATATAATTGCAGATAATTTTGCTTATTACATTTGGTGTTTTCGTGTTTTGGTGGCAACGGAAAGCCACAAAGACACAAAGTCACGAAGATTCACAAAGGAGAACAAGCTTGGTGTAACCTGGAATCATTGTCTTGATGGCAAATGAAAGTCACCAAAGTTTACAAAGACAACTATCTGTATGATATGTTTTATTATTATTTGGTGTTTTCGTGTTTTGGTAGCAACGGAAAGCCACAAAGGCACAAAATCACGAAGATCCACAAAGGAACAAGCTTGGTATAACCTTGGAGTTTTTGTCATGATAGAAAAGAAACGAAAGCTTGTTTGTAAACATAGAAAACAAACAATAGATTGTACCTATACATTTCTGTAAAGAATCGGTTTTTTCGCCAGCTTCATTTTTAACTATAAGAGAAAGAAAAAAACCTTTTCGCGGATTAAATCTTTACCTTCTTTAAAATACAGAATCGAATGTTGTTTTTGTTTTCTGCACGATGTAAATGTGAAAAACAAACATTGAACCGGTTGTTTACATATCTGTTTAGTCAGAATCCATTCGTTGAATTGGTTTCCTGCAATCTGCAGGAAGGAAATCTATCGTTTGATTTGCTATTTACATCGTGTAAAGAACAAAATCAATCGTTGGATTTGTTCCCTGCAAGTTGTAAAATGAAAATTTGTTCAATGAACTGGTTATTTACATCGTGTCGGGAACAAAATCAATCGTTGGATTTATCATTTACAACTTGCAGGAACGAAATTTTTGAATGGAATGGTCATTTACAACTTGCAGGAACGAAATCTATAGTTGGATTTGTCATTTACAACTTGCAGGAACGAAATTCATAGTTGGATTTGTCAAATACAACTTGCAGGAACAAAA
>JAHEEB010000082.1:0-655 GCA_024640925.1 Bacteroidota bacterium
ATGAAGCAGTTGAATGGGCCATCAATGCTGGTTCCGATTATCTGTTTGTTGAAACTGCAGGTCTTTGTCTACGTTGCTCTCCATACGTCGAAAACTCATTAGGTGTTGTTGTTCTGGAAGCAACCAGTGGAATGAACCTTCCACGCAAAATCGGACCAATGCTGACTCTTGCCGATATAAGCGTAATAACCAAAATTGATCTTATCTCGCAGGCTGAACGCGAAGTATTTCGTTACCGGGTGCAGGAATCAGCCCGAGAGATTACTGTTGTTGAAAGCAATGCATTGTATGGTATCGGCATCGATCCTATTGTAAGGCAGATTGTAAAAACACCTGATATTGTATTTCCAATGTTTTTGCGGGGTAATCCTCCTGTTGGCACATGTACAATTTGTGTTGGCAAAAAGGAAATTGGGGCAAAGAATCATTTTGGCGTTTTAAGGACAATGGATAAAGAACTATTTTATATAGGTGAATAAACGAATCAATATGACTGGAAAAATTTATCTGGATAATGCAGCAACTACTCTTACCGATAAAAGAGTAATTGAAACAATGATGCCTTATTATGACAAAATTTATGGAAATGCATCGAGCCTTCATTCTTTTGGAACTGATGCCAAAGAAATACTCGATAATTCCAGGACAAAACTGG